>JAYVOT010000465.1:0-1796 GCA_043757795.1 Chthonomonadaceae bacterium
TTGAAGGTCAAGAATAGCTATGTCCCAAAAAACGCTTCCGCCGATGGCGCATTTGAAAAGTAGCTCTGCCCGTCGTGACGATTCGCATCTCTCTTACTCCCCCTTCTCCCCCTTCTCCCGCAGCGCGGGAGAAGGGGATTGGGGATTGGGGGGATGAGGGCTTCCCGCCAAAGGCGCTATAGCGAAAAAGCTCTGCCCGTCGTGACGATTCGTGACGATGCAGTGAATAAAGACGCCTTCGGCGTTTCTCACGTCCGGAGAACGCTCATTCATTTGCCGGGAGTTTTCAACACACGGATTTGTTGGTTGCGTAACATGAGTTATATTCAACTTCCGCTGAAAAAACGGGATGGGCTTTGAGAGAGCGGTCCGCCCTGCCAAAGCCCATCCCAATGTCCTATCAATGACGGTTTAGAGACTCTTACAGCGCGGTAATCTCGAAAGAGCACTTCAGGTCGCCGTGCGCGATGGAGGTAGTCTGCCGAACGGAGACATTGCCAAGAACGTCTTTGTAGAGAGCGACCTTCCCCTGGCAACAGGTTTCGGGATGCTTTTGAGCGAGTGCGCAGATCGTGCAGTTTCGTTTTACCACGCTCATAGCGCCATCGCCAGAGTTCACGAACTCCGTCATGAAGCCCTTTTCGTTCTCGATTCTCGCAAGCTCTTGAACTCGCGATAGGAGAGACTTGCTGTCGAGGCGAGGGGCAAGTTCTCTTGATTGGCGGTTCTGGCATCGGGAAATGAGTTCATCGACCGCTTTGGCTCCCTGCCAATCCTGCAATTCGGAGAGAAGGGATGCAGCGTACTCGGCGTACTTTCTAGGGAAGGTTTCGTCGCCTGCAACGGTCAGAAGATAGCGGTGGGAGGGTCGCCCCAATCCTTTTCTCTCGACTGTGATCGTGACGACGCCCTCGGCTTCAAGGGAGGCAATATGTTGCCGAACAGCTACCTGGGAGATTCCCAATTCTTTTGAGAGATCGTCGGCGGTCATGGCGCCGTTTGTTTTCAAACAGGTCAAGATTTCTTGACGCGTGATTCCGTTGGCTCGTGGCATGAAGGCTCCTATATTGATAAAAAATACCATTGCGGTTCAGTTTCGGATAGCGGATAATGAGAGAATTCATATAATATCGCACTTTTCTAGAAACAATTGGGACTTAATTTTGCAACCAGATGATACCGAGATTGCGATTGCAATCTTTTTTGATGGCTGAAAGTTGAGCGTTATTTGCTTTCCTATCAATAAGACGAATTAGTCAGTGAAATTGTTCGCAAAGTGCACCCCTTAAGGTAAAATAAAATATCAAGAACCTACTTGAGCGGAATGTTTGAAAGGCGTAATCGCGCTAAAATCCTGCTTAAAGTTGGAGTGAAATAGGCTGTTCGTTTTCGATTTTTTCAATTAAACTAAAGCGTCAATTTAGGGCGTGATAAATTTAATAGATTCTCTAATGCCCGTCTCTTTCAATTAATAGCTGGCATAGGCAACCGCATCAGCATGAAAGCCGGGCTTAGAAACTCGTTTAGCAGGCGATTCGCTTGGTGGTCTTCGGGCGCAATACGGACTTTCGACCGACCGAGAGATTTGCGTATCCTGCACGCCTTGTTCGAAATCGATGAGCCGGAGGCGATAGTGAAGGTTAATTTATCGCCTGGAATGCATTTCGTCGACGTGGCGCGAGTATTTATTCGAAAGGAAGAACTTTTTGTCATCTCTCCTCCGATCCCTTGTCATCCTGTCGTTCTGTTTCGCTTCCGACTTCGGGTTTGCGCAGAACCGAAACGCTTTTCCCCCC
>JAYVOT010000466.1:0-6523 GCA_043757795.1 Chthonomonadaceae bacterium
TTCAGCGCGACGGCTCGGAAGATGGCATCGCAGTTGAATTGGAAGCGGCGGGCATTCCCACAAGCCATATTGTTCTCGCTTTCCACCGGGCTGAAGACCTCGCCCTTCTTACTGAATACGCGACCGCTTGACATGAGCCTCCTCCCGCCGCAAAAGCTCGTTTAGAAGCGCATGTCGCAAACGGAACCCGCGTAAAAACGCTGGAGGGCTTCGAAGGAATGGCGAGATTGCACACAAAGACAGTCGAGGAGATGTCCGCTCAGAAGTAGGAGGCTCGCAAGAACGCGCAAGCCGCCGACAAGGGCAAAATGACGACGAATGCGCGACTTGAATAGAGAAATCAAAGCATAGGTTAAAAGTGCAACCTCAAAGAGCTGAAATCGCATGTGACGTTTTCAGTTCGGGTACAATATCCTCAGGCGGTTAAAGTAGTAGCGATACTGGTTTTGAGATGGCAAAAGACAGGGTTCTACGACATTTTTTCAGAGTTTCCGCCAAAAACATTAGCCATGTGTCCGCGGTTGCTCAAGACCCCTCACCCATTCCCCTAAGCTGTACTTTTCGATTGGAGGACGTCCCGATGGCCTATTCTACTTTCACCTTGAGCCAGATTTCACAACAGTTTCATCTTCAGCTAGATGAGAAGAGCGAACTGTTCCGATCTGTGCCAGAGGTTGCTCTACGCCCGGAGTTTCAAGCTCAACTCAATGAACTAACCCCGCTAGCCCTTGCCGTCGCAAGTGAAAAAGCGCGTTCCGAACTCATTATCGCTCCCGTTCTGCTGGAGGTGTGGCGCATGACCGGGCAGCAGATCGGCTTCTTTTCCGGAGTCAACTTCGATGTAGACAAAGCCCAGGGTCTGGACGGCTTCTGCGACTACATTCTCACCCGCACCCCGCGCCAACTTTTTGTAGAGGCTCCAGTTTTGATGTTGGTCGAAGCCAAGAACGAGGACATGAAGAGCGGTTATGGGCAGTGTCTGGCAGAGATGCTGGCAGCCCAAAGGTTCAATGCAATCGCCGGGCATGGCGACGATCTTGTATACGGGGCGGTGACAACGGGCGAACGTTGGAAGTTCCTTGACCTGAATGGCGATACAGCGCGAATTGACTTCGACGATTACTACCTCGACCACATCGGCAAGATCATGGGCATTCTGTTGCACTTGCTCAGCACACCGCTTCCATCTGACTCTTAGTTCAAATCTAAATTGAGCAGTCATCTCGCTCTACTATTTCGCTATGGCGAAATCAGCGGTATATTCGAACTGACACGGTGTTGCGAGAGCTCCTTGCCGGAACGCTATCTGCGGAATAGCTCTCCCAATACGCCGACTCAATCCCCGCCGCAAAAGCGAGGCTCGAAGCGCATGTCGCGAATGGAACTCGCGTCAAAACGTTGGAAGGCTTCGAGGGAATGGCGCGACTGTACACGAAGGCGGTCGAGGAAATGGCAGCGCAGCGAGAGGAGGTGCGTCGCAATGCTCAGGCGGCGGATAAAGGCAAAATGACGCAGAATGCGTAGGGAGGGAGAAGTGCGTTGCGTTTGCTCCCCTATTCGGGCTTGGGAGAGAGGAAAGCGTTTGTTTGCGGCGCACTTACGAGACCTCTACGACGGGCAGCGTGATACGGTTGGTTCTATTCATCAGGCTTCTCAGGAAACTCTCAGATAGAACTTAGACTCGTCTAAAGCTAGTCCTGTATACTGTCTTCAAGTCCGCACAGGGCGGGCTGAAGGACACCTTGAAGACAGGAGCGGAAATGCAAACAAAACAATGGACGACGGCGCTCTGCGCCATGATGGGCTTGACAGCGATCTTTATCGGAGCGACACGACTGCGGGCCTCAAAAGAGAACGCCACACCCGCGTTCAGCCATCCGACCCGCATTACCCATCCCTACCTGCCGCTCGCCGCCTTTCAAAGCGACACCTTTGAAGGCAGGGAGGGAGGAAAGACGATGCGTACGGTTCGCACGCGCAAGGCAACCAAAAAGACCTTCCTCATCGGCGGCAAGAATATCGCGCCGCTGGCGCTGGAAGTCCGCGAGTTCGAGGCGGATAAACTGAAGGAAGTAACTCTGGACTACTTCGCGCAGGACGATGCGGGGACGGTCTACTATCTGGGCGAGGACGTGACCAACTACCGCAATGGCAAGGTGGTGGGGCATGAGGGCGCGTGGGAATACGGCAAGGGCAAAGCGGCGATGGGAGTGATGTTGCCTGCCGACCCGAAAGTGGGAGACAAGTATCAACCGGAGAACGTGCCGGGCGTGACGACGGAAGACGACGAAGTGATCTCCGATTCCGAGACCGTGACGACCCCTCTGGGAACATACAAGAACTGTATCAAGGTCAAGGAGACGCTTTCCGACGGCACAATTGAGTACAAGGTGTACGCGAAAGGAGTCGGCATGGTCGTAGACGACACGCTCCAGCTTGTCGCCCAAAAGCGAAAGTGATATGATCCCGTCCGAAGTATCAGTCAGGAATCACGCAAGACGGCGGGGATGGTGCAAAGCGTCTCCGCCCGTCTTGTAGGAGCTTGTTGCGTCCAAAGGAGACCATGTCATGCCCGCCAGAAACCAGGCGTTCACCCTCATAGAACTTCTCGTCGTGATCGCGATTATCGCGCTTCTCGCCGCCCTGCTGTTCCCCGTTTTCTCCCGTGCGCGGGACAAGGCGCGGCAGGTCTCGTGCGCGTCCAATGAAAAACAGATCGGCCTTGCCGCCGCCCTCTACATTCAGGACTATGATGAGCATTACCCGCTGGGACACGCGCCTGTCGCCAATCCGCTTGCCACGTTCAACAGCGGAGGCGACTACGAACCCCACTTCATCGAACTGGTGCGGCCCTACGTGAAAAACAGCAAAAATCAGGGCGTCTGGCGCTGTCCGAGCGACCCCTCGGCGCGTCTCACCAAAGAGGGAGATAAAACGGAGTTTCACGTCTCCTATTCAGTCAACGGTTGGTTCGAGTTCGGCCAGCCGCTGGCGCAAGTCGAGACTCCAGCCTCCAAAATCTATGTCGTCGAGCCGACGGACGATGACCATTTTCACTGGTGGGAACTGGGACGCGTTGCCCTCAGTGATCCCTACCTGCCCCTGGCGAATCTGCCTGAAAAAAGGTTTGTGGAGCAGGTGGCGAGGACGCGCCACGGCGGCGGAGCAAACTATCTGTATGCGGACTGGCACGTCAAGTGGGCGCGTTTTGAAAGGTTGTGGGGGACCACGCGCGAGACGAATGTCTTCTGGCCCTGACACCTATCCTCAAGAAGCGGCGGCAGGCAAAACCCTTCGCTTGCCGCCCGCGAGGGCTGCGGTTGCGAACGCGCTTGTTCCCGCCTGGCGCGAACGGAAAGACGTGGCGGATACAGCAGGACGGCGCAGCAAGCGAACCTCTTCGTTTGCTGCGCGCACTTGCATAAGGCGACGAAATGAACGTTTTAATTGTGGAAGACGACAGGAGTCTGGCGCGACTGCTGCAACAGGCCGTTAGCGAGGCCGGGTACGTCACGCAGGTTGAACATAATGGCTCGACTGCGCTTGAACTGGCGCAAAGTCTCACGTTCGACCTGATTTTGCTGGATGTCATGTTGCCCGGTCTGGACGGATTGGAGGTTTGCCGCCGGCTTCGCGCCGCCCGCGTTGCGTCTCTTGTGCTGATGATAACGGCGCGGGACGCAGTAGATAACAAAGTGGAAGGACTGGACAGCGGAGCAGATGATTACATCGTCAAGCCCATCGCGATACGGGAACTGCTGGCCCGTATTCGCGCTCTGTTGCGGCGGGGCGTTTCCGCGCCCGCTGCGTTGTGCGTTGCCGACCTGACACTAGACCCGGCGGCGCGTCGTGTGATGCGCGGCGGCAAGCCCATTGCCCTGGCCGCCACCGAGTACGCGCTGCTGGAATATCTGATGCGAAATGCGGGGCGCGTCCTGACCCGTTCGATGATTATGGAACACGTCTGGCACTATGACTTTGAGGGCCATGACAACGTTCTGGATGTCTACATTGGCTACCTGCGTGGCAAAATAGACCGCCACCACTCTCCGGCGCTGATTCGCACGGTGCGGGGCGTAGGTTTTTGTCTGGACGGCAGTGATGAGACCTAGATCGCTTCGCGCGCGTATGACGACGCTGTTTGTCCTCGCCTTCGCCGCTTTGATTGTGGTCGCTGGCGGTTTCATTCTCTGGTTTGCCCGCCATACTGCGGAGGGCGGCGCAGACGCCGCGTTGCAAACGGCCGCCAACAAATTGCAGAGCGACTATTCCGACGCGCAAAAGGTTAAGGAAAGTTTCAGGTGGCTGGACGAACCGTCGGAGTTCACACAGCAGAACCTGGCTCTGGCGATTGTGGATGCCCGGGGGCGCGTGGCGTGGAAAACGCCAGGGAAGGTTCCCGCCTGGCCCCATCCCGATACGCAGGAGTGGCGTCTCCAAACCATCAAACTGGGCGGCAGCACGGCGGTTCTTGGCTTTCGCTGGGAGAAAATAGAAAACACGCTGCGAACACAGGCGTTTATGTTGATCGGGCTGTGTCTGGCGCTGCTTCTGGCGGCGACGTTTGGGGTCTGGATTCTGGTTGGGCGGACGCTCTCGCCCATCTACGGCCTTTCCATGCAGGCGGACGCCGCTTCGCTGGAAAGCCTGCGCGTTCATTTGAACGCGCCCTCCCAAGATACGGAGATTGTGCATCTGGTAGGAACGCTGAACGCCCTGTTGGGGCGGTTGGCAGGAGCGCTCTCAGCGCGGGAGCGTTTTTATGCAGCAGCCTCCCACGAACTGCGAACGCCGTTGCAAACGCTTACAGGCTATCTGGAACTGGCTCTAATGCGGGAGCGCCGGGCGGAGGATTACCGGGCGGCTCTGCTGGAAGCTCATTCGCAGGGAGAGCGGCTCACCTCGCTGGTGCAGGCGCTGCTCCTGCTCAATCAGTTGGAAGCGACCCCTGCGCGTGAGCAAGAGTGTGTGAATTTGAGCGCGCTATGCTGGCGCTGGACGGAGGAATTTGCGCCGCTGGCCGGGTCGCGCCGTCTGCACTTCACCGTTTGCTGCCCCGAAACGGCGTCGATTCAGGCGCCTTCTTCACACTTGGATATTCTGCTTCGCAACCTTGTGGAGAACACAGTCAAGTACGCTGTGTCTGACAGCGAGGTTGAAATCTGCGTCATGGTTTCCCCGCCGAATGTCTGGCTCACCCTCTTCAATCGCTGCGCGGCGTTGCCCGAATGGGACGAAACCAAACTGTTCGAGCCTTTCTACCGCCCGGACGCTTCGCGTAACTCGGACACAGGCGGTAACGGTTTGGGACTGGCAATCTGCAAAGCGATTGCCGATGCGAACGGCTGGCATTTGTCTCTCAGACAGGAGATGGAGGGCGTTCTCGTAAAGGTAACGTTCAAGCAACCGGACGATATATCGGAAGTAGCGGCCGCCCTTTAGCAGTTTGACACGCTCACTGCTGCAATTCCAGATCCAGTGGTCGGTGGGCGGCGGCGTTGTGTCGGGGCGGAATCAGCGCTTAATCCGTGCTGACTCGGTGTTGACAGTGGCAAGGGAACTCCCTGAAATGCAGGATGTAGGGTCGGGCGGTCTGCACGGAAGGCAGAAACTTGTTCGAGACTGACTTTCCGAACTGGATGACGCAGGAACCCCCGAAATTCACCGCCGACAAACGCTCCGAAGAGCACGGCTCCTACATCATCGAGGCGTTGGAAACAGGTCGCACCTACCGGGGGCATTTCAATGTGGTCAACGACGGCGTCATCACGAATATCCCGCAGGGCTGCATCATCGAGGTTCCCGGCTATGTTGATCGAAACGGCATCAACATCCCGGTTTACGGCGACCTCCCAATGGCGTGCGCCGCGACCTGCTCCGTCTCGATCAACGTTCAAAACATGGCGATGGAGGCGGCAGTTGACGGGGATGTGACGCTTCTGAAGCAGGCGATGCTCCACGATCCGCTGACAGGCGCCGTCTGCGACCCCGAAGAAATCTGGCAGATGACCGACGAAATGCTGGTGGCGCAAGCGGAGTGGCTCCCTCAGTACGCCTCTGAAATCCCCGCCGCAAAAGCCCGATTAGAAGCTCACGTCTCCGCCGGAACTCGAGTCAAAACGATGGAAGGCTTTCAGGGAATGGCGAGATTGCACACAAAGACAGTTGAAGAGATGTCCGCTCAGAAGGAAGAGGCTCGCAAAAACGCGCAAGCCGCCGATAAGGGCAAAATGACGACGAATGCGTGATTTGAAAGGCGAATCGAATCAAAGGCTACAAGTGCAACCTTTGCTCCCTATTCCGTGTCTGATAAAGATATGAGTTCAATGACGGAGTTTGTAGATCGAATAGAGGCAACCTTGAAATGGCTGATAGACGAGTCTTATATCAGAATGCCAAAAGACTCTCCTCTTTACAGCGTTTTTGGTAAGAGTTCAGACTTGATGAGACTTTTTTTAATGATACTTGCTTGACGTCAGAACCCAATCTCATTTGTCGCTGACCGCTGGCTTAAATGGTCTAT
>JAYVOT010000467.1:0-6509 GCA_043757795.1 Chthonomonadaceae bacterium
TCGACAACTGCTTGGCGCAACGCTCCCGCTCAAGCCGTTAAATCGGTTCAAATTTTATGAGGCTGTTTCAGAACCCTCCGTCTGTCTTGTGATCGCGACTGGCGAAGAACGGATCTACGCCAATCTTCTTTTGACTATCGGAGTCAAAATGCCCTGAGAATTGCTTGCATGACAAAAATAGGGGTTAGCGCAACCATAGTAATAAAGTGCAACACTGACATATTTGAACTAAAATCAGTTTTTTTGCAACTATTCCATGCGTTTACAGTTTTTAGGGAGGAAATGAGATATTAAAATTGAATTTTACTTACTATACGGTTGTGTGCGTCCGGATTTACAAGAATAATTTAGTTCAAAATTTATCAGTTATTATGATTGTCATCAACGGAAGAAATGGATGTCTTCGGTTGAATCCCCGGTAAGACCCGACAGAGGTCATAATTTCGGGAGGAAATATTATGCAACGTGTCTCAATTTTCGTAGACGGTGCGAATATGTATTATGCTCAGAAAAAACTGGGGTGGTATATAGATTTTCGCAAGGTGCTCTCTTTTTTTGGAAAAGACGCTGGAAACGTTATCAGCGAAGCCTACTACTATACGGGTGCGGACAATGTGGCTAAAACCCGCGACAATGCTTTCTATGAATATCTGATGTATTCCGGGTACACGGTGCGAACCAAAGCGATC
Source organism: Chthonomonadaceae bacterium (assembly GCA_043757795.1). Classification (GTDB taxonomy): domain Bacteria; phylum Armatimonadota; class Chthonomonadetes; order Chthonomonadales; family Chthonomonadaceae; genus JAYVOT01. The sequence goes on from JAYVOT010000467.1 coordinate 690, forward strand.
AAACAGATGGTGGATGACACCACGGGCGAGATCGTGGAAAAAGCGAACCTGGATATCGAACTTGTTATAGATATGTTCAATACGGTAACTCTCTATGAAACATGCATTCTAATGAGCGGGGACAGCGATTTTGAACGCGCCCTCGAACTAGTGCGAAGCAAAGGCAAGAGAATTGCGGTCGTCGCTCATCCTGAGATGACGGCAAAGGAACTGAGGAACGTCGCGGGAAGAAACTTCTATGACCTTCGAGATATCGAAAAATATGTTTCCCGCACGGACAGACTGCCTGAGCCGGGAATGCCGGGACACCCCGCAGACTACGACGAAGGATTGACAAATCCGTCTTCAAACGGCGGCGCGTGGAGAAGCGTTCCAAGCTCGCCGGTAGTGAGAGTGGAACGTTGAAAATAAGAGCGTCGGCTTCATTGCAAGTCGGCGCTCTTGTACATAAAGAGTCGCCACTGCGTTTTACCTGAATACAGGAATTCCAAAATGGAACAGTTTCACATCCGTGCCGCGATTCGCACTGATAAAGAAGTGATAGCGGACCTGTGGGTTGAGTTGATGAAATATCATCGCTCGCTCGATTTGAGATTTCACATCGACCCTAAAGGCAGGAAAATCTATCTGAATCACACTCAGGAGATGATTCGCTCGGGCAATTGCAAAGTGCTTGTGGCTGAAAAAATCGAGTCGGGCGAAGTGGTCGGATATTTAATGGGAGAGTTGCAGAATAGACCTCCGGGCGCGCAGTCTGGAACTTTCGGTTTCATTTCCGATATCTTCGTCAAAAGCGAATGGCGGCAGAGAGGCGTCGGGACAGCCCTTTTTGACGAGATGAAACGTTGGTTCACTCTCAAAAGAGCGAGCGCCGTCGAGCTTTACATCGCGCAAGCGAATCCTGAAGCCGCGGAATTCTGGCGCTCTATGGGACTTCTCCCCTTCCTCACACTCATGCACCTCGAATTGTGACTTTCAAACTAAGAAATAATCGTATACGGCTCTTCCAATTTCAGCGATTACGGTGTTCGTCAAACGAGCTTCTTGCAGAATCTCTTTGCTCAGCACGGTGACTGCAATGGGCTTTTCGCCGATATAAATCAGCCCGCTGTCATTGGAAACCGCGCCTGATCCTAGCGTTCCCGTCTTATGACAAACTTTCGTATACGTAGGAAGTTCGCGTGGGAGGCGAGTCCTCAACTGCTGACGTTCCAGGGTTTTCAAAATTTCAAAACATGATGAAGGGCTGGCGCACTCACTCCGAGCGATCCGGGCGTAGAGCCTATTGATGTCGCGGGGAGTTGCGATATCCTTATCGCAAGTCGCCTCCCTCATTCCCATGAGGATGCGCTTCGGTTCTCGCATTCTCGCAATCAACTCCGGGCGTTCCAGATAAAGTTTTTCGATCTCTTGATACGACTTGCCTGCGAAGAGGGGATCCATTGCGACTGATATGTCTGAAATCAAGTCATGAATGTTTCTATCCAATATGATTTCTGCCAACCCTAGATTTCCCATTGACTGAGTGACGACTGCCGGACCTCCGATTCGTTCCAAAATCAAGTCAGTTGCAGCATTGTCGGAGACAACTATCATCAGAAGCGCCAAGTCGCGCAGAGTTGGTTTCAAGCCCGTGTCGCAGAAGTTCAGCAGACCGCTTCCAGGCGTCCGGATGTTTTCCGTGATCTCGATCCTCTCATCGAGAGAAAGACTTCCGGCATCCGCTTGCCTGTAAGTTTCAACGAGAATTGGAACCTTGCAGACGCTTGCCATCGGAAAGAATTCGCGTTCAAGCACCCCTATCTCCTCGCCGGTTTCGACGTTCCTAACGGCGACTCCCATTTTCCCCGCGAACCCCGTAGTAAGGGATTCAATTTTACGCCTGAGCCTTTCCATTCTTTTCTCCTGCAAACCCGACATGTTTTGCGTCGCCAAAACATTCCGCAATTGATATTTTACGCTGATTCTCGCTCCCAATTAGAGTGATAGAAAAGCTTCCAATAATGGGCGCCCTTCTAGCGCAATTCGCACAAGCTTGAAGCATAAGCCTTTCTGCTTCATCAGAAATTGAAACGTACGCGGAGGAGGACGGAGCATGAAAATGCCCCCAATTATGGAGCAGTCATTCAAACGATTTAGAAGGGACTCTCTCAAAACTTGCGAACCATCACAGCGCCGATCAGAATGAGTGCGACTCCGACTCCCCTCCCAAGACTGATAGGCGACTGCGGAACTCCGAATAGTCCGAAATGATCTATGATGATCGACATTCCGAGTTGACCTCCGATAACTAGTCCGCTGAGAGTGGAGATGCCGATTTTCGGTGCGATAATTATGACCGTCGTGACATAGATCGACCCCAAAAGACCTCCTATCCACGTCCAAGCGGGAGCCTTTGCGAGGTCGTCAAGCGCTGGGAGGTGCGGTCTTGTGACGAGAAGATAGATCGAAATTCCAATGATGCCGATCAAAAAAGAGGTGAATGCTGCGAGCGAGGGGTTTCCCATCACTTTGCCAAGTTTGGAATTGACGCTCGATTGGAGCGCCAACATGCTTCCCGCGCTAAGCGCAAGGAGATATAAAAGGTTCATAGGTCGCTTATTCAGTGGGACGATAGGACCTACTCTCCCATGATGAGGGACTTCGACATGCGTCGATAGCCCTCGGCGAGCAGGTCGGACATATTTTTGACGTCTTCTTCGTTGTATTTGAGGAGGGTTTCAAGCGAAGCGGCTCTCCCGCGTTTATATTCGTACCACAATCTGACGGCATCCATTCCGGATAGTCCCGTTGTCGATGAAGATCGCGAGATTCCCATCTGGGCCTCGATGCTTTTAAGTCCCCCTTTATATCCCAGTCTTCGCAAGAGATGGCAAAGATCGACATGGAGCTGAGGCATGGGCATTTTCGGGAAAGAGCGACGTAAGAAGGGCAGATCAAAACCAGACCCGAAAAAAGTGACGATGACAGCCGACTCCGCCAGAACTTCAGGCAGGTCGTCAAGGTTTTTGCCTTGAATGAACTGGTGCATAGTCCTTCCGTCGAAAAGACCTACGACAGTCAGGTCATCCGGGTTCATGCCTCCGTTCGTTTCTATGTCCAGAAAGGCGATTCTATGTCCGAAAGAGGGGACTGCCCGCCAATGCTCGCCTTGCGGAAGTCGCTGAGCGAACCAGGAGAAATCTTCTTGCTCCAGCCTGGTAAGAGACTCGGCGATAGTGGGAAGCAACATAGCGTATTGGCGTTCAGTGAGCGGGAGTTCTCTGGCGGATTTCGATAAAAACTGCGCCCAGTTCTCCGCTCCGGCTTCCCACAGCCGTTGTTCCGTAGTGCGGCCGATCCCCTGTGCGTGAATGTAGGTGGCTTCGAGAAAGGAGGAAGGCAGTTTCAAAAAGACCTCTTTCCAGCTGTGACAGTTTCGCCGACAAGATAAGCCGGGACTATTTCGATTGACATGAAAGCGTATCATCAAATTATACAGGATAAGCCGCGAAATTAGCGAATATAAAAATGCAAAGTCGAAGAGGTGAGAACCGCGAAATACCCCAAACGCAAAAAGTACAGAGACGAAGAGTATACAACCGCGAAACACTCGGAATAAAATGCGGCTGTAAAAGGGAAAAACTCAAGTCCTAATCGTTATCATCGAAAAATTGACTTTCGCATCCCTCCCCATATTTTGTTGCATCTGCATTTTTTTCGCGTATTTCGCGTATTTCGCGGTTCTTACTCCCCGTATTTCGCGGTTGAATCTTTTTCGTGCTGAAATTCCTCGCGCTTGGGCTCCGGGATCGCGAAAGACATGATCAAGCCTATCACCGGTAATACCCCGACCCAAAAAAGCGTTGATTGGTAATTCCCGACTTTTGTCAGAAGACCGAAAAAGATCGTTCCGGCTGCAGCGACCAATCTCCCGATATTGTAGCAGAAGCCGGCTCCGGTGGTTCTCAGAAGGGTGGGAAAGAGCGGAGGAATGTAGAGCGGGAAAAGCCCGAATATTCCCTGCACGAAGAAGTGTGCAAGGGGGAGGAAAAAGAGCATCTCCGTGTGATTGTGAGGGACGGCATAGGCGGCTGTCATGCAGAACAGGCTACCCGTAAACATCACTGCTCCCGCCAAACGATACCCCTTTCGCTTTGCTACGAAAGCTCCGACGAAATTTCCTCCGATGGCTGCGAGGGTCGCGATTCCAGTTGCAAATCCTACATATTTATTGACATCCTTCTGCGCCCAGCCTTTTAAATCCGGAAGGTTCTTCAGGTGTTGAGGTCCCCAGAAGATCAGCGCCCAGACAACGGTGAGAGCGGTAGAACAGAAGAGGATTGTTTTGAGCGTGGTAATGAGGACTTCCCCCCGAAATAGATCGGAGATAGACGGCTCCCGCTTTTTTTTCGCCTGCGCATCGCTCCATTCATCCGTCTCCGGAATGTTTCGCCGGATCCAAACAGTGGCGAGAGCCGGCAACGCGCCGATGAGAAAAATCCAACGAATCGCCTGTTCATCCTTGAAGATCGAAGTATAGACTATCAAGCTCAACGAGGCTAAAAGGTATCCGCCTTGAAAGGCGGATTGCAACACGGCGCTGACCCAGGGGCGCCACTTTCGGGGCCAGGTTTCTGAGACAAGCGAAGAGCCTGCCGCCCATTCGCCGCCGATCCCAAGCGCCGCAAGAAATCGAAAAACGAGAAGCGATTGCCAGTTCCAGGCGAAAGCGGAAAGTCCGGTGAAGAGCGCATAAGTGAGAATTGTGAGCATGATCGTTTTGCTTCGACCGATGCGATCTCCAATTCGTCCAAATACGGCGCCGCCGATGGCCCAGCCTATCAGGAACGCCGCTTGAATGTAGGAAGCATATTGCCCGACGACCGCCTTGTTGCCAGTCTGCAAAAGTTGCGCTACGAAAGTGGCGGCGACAAGCGTGTAGAGAGTGCCGTCCAACCCGTCGAACAGCCATCCCAGCCATGCCGCGATCCCGGATTTCCACTGTGTCGGTGAGATTTCACTCAGTTTTGTCGCCTCTGCCTGCGTTGTCGCCCCTTCACTCTCCTCCCCTATGTCCATCGCCACTGAAAAGCCTCCTTTTCCACGCAGAATTTTTCATTCATCCTTAACAAAGCTATGCCGCCGCACGGTATAAAGTTCAAGACTCTATCACACTCTAAGGCTTCTGTCAATCGGAGTTTTTGTGAAAGCGCCAGCAAAGCAATCAAGTTGAGCGCGAGTGAAAGACATAGATAATCACCTAATAACTCAAAATCAATTTTTTTATTCGCTTTCGTCAAAAAATCTCGAAAATCCGCTCAGTTAGGACGTCAATTTAATTATAAGCGGTCTCGAGCAGTCAACTCTTATGCAGTAGCGGTGTGAAATAGTAGATAGCGAATGTCACATCGTATCTGATAGAATAGGGATGTATTCAAGCAACCGGAAGGTCGGCTTTGAATACTTCTGAAAATGACGATTTTGATGTCGTTAAAGAGAGAAAATCATGATTGCAGAGTTCACACAGCCAGATCGCTCGCCTATTGAGATGAAACCAGCCAGGACGCCTGACTTGTCAATGGGACTCCCCGGAAGGATGGAGAGAGAATTCATGGAAACCGCATATCAGGAAAGACCCCAACAGGATTTGACCCCTCTGCTCCTGAAAGCGAAGAGCGGAGATCACCGGGCGTTTGATCGCCTGACTGAAAAGCTCTGCCCGATCGTTCAAAGGTCATTGCGAAAGCAGGGCGCGACAGTGGAGGACGCGGAAGACGCTATCGGGAGCGCCATGCTGATCCTATATCGACTCATGACTCAGGGCCGATTCGATGCCAT
>JAYVOT010000468.1:0-1787 GCA_043757795.1 Chthonomonadaceae bacterium
ACCGGAATCACCCCATCAATTTCGAGGGCGGCGCTATCCCGGAAGAGTATCAGACCGCCTACATCGTCGATAGAATCGACACGACCGCCACGACCTGGATGGGATTGACGATGCGATGCGCACAGTGCCACACCCACAAATACGACCCGATTTCGAACCGGGATTACTATCGATTCTACGCCTTCTTCAACAATGTCCCCGAGCAGGGGTTGGATGGACAGACCGGAAACGCAGTCCCCTATATGAAAGCGCCGACCTTCGCACAGCAGGCAAAACTCGACAGCCTTACTCTTAAAGTGGCTGAAACGGACAAGCTTCAGAAGGTACGCTGGTTGGAGGCGGCTCCCGCCTACGCCTCATGGGAGAAAGAGATTGCCGCAGACCCGAAAAAAATCGGAGTGAGCGATGAGGGCGCAGTCGCCCGATTCTCCCTCGATGAGAGCGCCGGAAAGTCCGCCCTCGATTCGACCGGCAAACTTCCCCCCGGTCAGTTGAAAGGCGGGGCGAGCTGGTCAGCAGGCAAAATCGGCGGCGCATTGAAGCTCGACGGAACCGGGTTCGTCGATCTTGGAGATAGCTTGAAGCTAGATCGCGACAAAAAATTCTCCTATGGCGCGTGGGTCTATCTCCCAGAAGGCGGCGTGATGACAGTCCTTTCGAAAATGGACGACGCGCACGGAAACCGGGGTTGGGACCTCTATTTGCAAAACGGAACCGCTTTCGTGCATCTCATCCACGATTGGGACAAAAACGTCATCAGGGTAAATTCAAAACAGATCGTCGAACTCAAAAAATGGACGCACCTTTTCGTGACCTACGACGGGTCGAGCAAGGCGAAAGGCGTCAAAATCTACTTCGACGGGAAGCCCGCTGAACTGGAGATCACTCACGACATTCTGACGGACACCATTCAGACTCCGGTCTCGGCAAAAATCGGAGCGCGCACCCCCGCCGCCCCCTTCAAAGGAATGATCGACGACCTGCGAATCTACGAACGAGAACTGTCGCAGAAAGAGGTGGAGATTCTTGCAGGATTCGAGCCGCTGCGCCCAATTTTGGCTCTCTCTACTGAAAAAAGAACGGAAGAGCAAAAGAAGTCGCTGGGAAACTATTTCTTCGATAAAGTCGACGCGCCCTATCAAAAAATCGCTTCGGATTTGACGGCGGACAAGAAGGCTCTCGCAGATTTCGATGCCTCCATTCCCACGACGATGGTGATGCAGGAGATGCCCAAAACCCGTGATACCTTCATGCTTCTCCGGGGAGCCTACGACAAAAAAGGCGATAAAGTGACGCCGGGATTGCCTGAATTCCTTGCCCAGGTTCCACTCAAACCGGAGACGCCCAGGGCAGGCGTGAAGCTGACTTCGAACGATCAGCCGCCAGTCTCCGCCCCGGAAGTTCAACCCGCCCTCACGCGCCTCGATCTTGCGAAGTGGCTTGTCAGCGGGACTCATCCCCTCACCGGGCGCGTCGCTGTCAATCGATACTGGCAGATGATTTTCGGGACGGGGTTGCTCAAATCGGCGGAGGATTTTGGGACTCAGGGCGGGAAACCTTCTCACCCGGAACTACTCGATTGGCTTGCGACGGAGTTCGTTCGGACAAAGTGGGACATTAAAGGCATGATGAGGTTGCTTGTCACCTCCGCCACCTATCGGCAGTCTTCCCGCACAACAAAGCTCCTTCAAGAGAGAGACCCTGAGAACCTTCTGCTGGCGCGAGGCCCTCGTTTCCGGCTTCCGGCGGAGGCGATACGAGATCAGGCGCTGGCGCTCGGGGGACTG
>JAYVOT010000469.1:0-6505 GCA_043757795.1 Chthonomonadaceae bacterium
AAGCACACACGGCGGAACGCCACTAAGACCGTGACTTTAGTCATGGGACTCTCGTCTCTGTCGTTTGCGTAACATGAGTTATAGAGTTGAAAATTCGTACTGCGGGATTGAGATAAGGCGAAGGTCTTTCGAAAGTCGAATGAGGTATCGAAGCCTCTCCGGACAGAGATTTGCGCGCCTGAGAATATCGTGTTTTTCGTGCGTGTAGCTCGCCTCTATCAACAACTCCAATAGTTCGAGGACAGAAGATTCGAGCCTGTCCCCCAAAGTAAAACGATGCTGTCGGGAGAATTTTGCGATGTGCGGGAGTAGCCACAACGAAAAATCATAGGTGCGAGCGACGGCAGTGACCTCTTTTTGCATTTCGTATCTTTCTCTAAATTTCCGCCCAAAAAAAACGCTACGCGTGCCTTAAAAGCATTCGCCAATAACACGTACTATCACTAGAGGTTTTGTGCAAATTGAGGGAAAAGGGTAAAAGGGATAGAGTGAAGAGGGTAATGGTTATATGTTGGAAGCACAACGAAACCCGTAGTTGTCGCCCCTGTTGTCCGGAAGATTCCTGTTGCGGTCCGACGAACGAAAGATCCGTGGATCGATGTTGTACCAGGAACCCCCGCGAAGCGACTTGGTATCGCCTTTATTCAAGTTTTCTGGATTTTCTTTTGGAGAGGTTTGATAATAGTTGCCGTCGTACCAGTCGTTGCACCACTCATAGACGTTGCCTGACGTGTCGCAAAGCCCGAAGCCGAACTCCCCGAACTGCCCGACGCGAGAAGTCGATTTAGCGTCGCCATACGCTTTTTTCGAACTCTGACATTTGGTTTCGTCCCAATCTTCGCCCCAGGGATATTTGGCGCCTTCGGGACCCTTAGCCGCTCGCTCCCACTCCGCTTCAGTTGGGAGGCGCGTCCCGGCCCACTTGCAGTAGGCTTCCGCGTCATGCCAACTCACATTCACCATCGGATGATCTTCGATCCAACCCCAACTAGGTTTTCGTTTATCCATGTCATAGTCGTATTCGCTGACAGCAATAAAATTGCGGAACTGCGCCACAGTCACCTGAGTTCTATAGAGCCAATATCCTTTCGTTAGAACGACTTTGTGAGGAGGCTTCTCGTCTTCGTATGCGTCCGCTTCCTCGCTGCCCATAATGAACTCGCCCTCAGGAATCCAGACCATCTCGGCGCCGTCTTTGGGATTTTTTTTGCGATAAGATGAGGAAGGATTAGACGGATAGATTCCATCGATCACGCTCTTCGATATTTGTGCGAAAGCCTGGAATGCTTCCTTATCGCCTGATCCAATGTCTTCTCTTATCTCCTCCCCTCTGATATAGGCGATGAACTCTCCTTTCGATTTCCCAAACTCCTTCTCAACATAGTTTGAGACCAGATTAAATAATCTCTCTCTGTCAGAACTTCTAAGTCCGCTCAACAGATACTCTGCGACGTCTCCTCGAAATTGGTACGAAGCTCGCTCTACAGGAATTGGGTTGTCATTCGGATTTCCAGCGCTCGAAGCTCGCTTCAGCATGCCGGAGACCAACAACTCCGCGATTTGACCCGGTTCGGGCGAACTTAGATGGTTGTGAAAGAGGCGTATGACGGGAAGGGAGAGCAGGTCATAGATCGAGAGGTGGCTCGCTAGAGCGAGGGCTTCGTCGGAGGCGAATGTCGCGAACCGATGATAGAGAGCTTCGGCAGTAGGTTCATGCGACTCTTGGGGAGACTGTCCGCCAAGCCCCTTGTTTGAGAGATAGGTTCCGGGAACGGCGATAGCGGATTTCTCAGCAGTCAACCCTGCCCACCCTGAGAGCGACTTGCCGATGAAAGGGAGCATTAGGACAGGAGTCAGTTTGTTGTCATTGTTCTCTTTTATAGCAGGGCGAGGACGATTTGGAACGAGAGTCGGTGAGTTCCCTTTATGCCGTTTCAGGGTAAACCGCCTCGTTGGAGAACCGATAGGTGTTTTAGACCAGAGTCTATCCGGAAGCGGTTGAAGGAGCGCGACGTGACTGCCCTTGCTCCAAATTTCAATCAGACTTCCCATCTCGCCATCGCGCCAGGACTGCCCCACTCCGTCCGTGAGCAGTAGAATCGCCCTCTTTTTTCCTGCGCGCAGAGGTTCAAAACGACAACTGTTTCCTGACGTAAAATTGGAAGACAGCCCTTTTCTGAGCGATAATTTGTTTTCATGCCGAACAATCTCAAAGGTCTGAACTGAAAAGAAGACTCCGGTTCTTTTGAGCGCAGCGGCAAACTCGCGCGCAGGTTGCATCCAGGGAATCATCGTCGCATTTCCATCTACCGCCAGAATCAACTCGACATTTCGCTCGCTTTTAGACCGCATCACTACGACGCATTTTTTGGTGTCGCAATAACGCTGAACCGTCTTTTCTATATCGACCTGAGTTTTTCTGCGTGAGGGCACGCGACGCATCAGCGGACGAAGTTCGCGTGAGAGAGTATTCATGCCAGGAATCGAGGAGCCGGAGGGAGTTCGTATCTCTCGCCAGTTTCCAACGCGCCCTGAGTTTTCAGGCAGTCCGGGCGAGGAGTAGATGGAAGTCTTTGACTCTTGCTTCATTGTATGAGGCGGAACGCTCTCATTTTCCGAAGCGGGATTCCCCTCTTCCCTCTGCTTTGCTTCAGAGAGAGTTTCGCTTTGTGCAGAAAGAGGGACGCCCGCAGGGGAAAAAGCGGCAAGCCAGAGGGCGTCCGCTATCTCGAAAGCCTCCGGCGCATACCCGGAAAGATTCAACTCTTTAATAAGGCTTGTCAGGCTATCTGCGTCGAGTTGCATCTTGCTCCTCATCCAGACTTCGCATCAGCGTCTCTAGCATTCTCGCCTGTTCCGACTCTCCCAAATCCGCTCGAATCGCATAGTGAATCGAGTTCAATAGTTGATCTGTGGAGACCATTCGGTTCTCTCTACGTTTCATAAACTCTTTGATTAAGCTGTCGCTCTTCTCTCGAAATTTCGTCCCCTCCGTTCCGGAGAGTTCAGAGAAGTGAGCATTCACGATCCTCCCCAATTTCTTGTCATCCGGTTCGCTCAGATCCAGTCTGATGCATCGGCGCAGAAAAGGAGCCGGAAAATCTCTCTGTGCATTGCTTGTCATCATGATGAGAGGGAACTCCTTGCAGACCACAGCCCCCTTTTCGATTGGAAACGTTTGAGCGCTTTTCAAAAGTCTGATCTCTTTCCGTCTCTCATTTTCAGGCAGGCGCTCCAGTTCCGGAATCTCAAATCTTCCTTCTTCAAAGAGGGTCAATAGGTCATCGGGCAGGTCGATGTCGCTCTTGTCGATCTCGTCTATGAGCAAGACTCTGGGTCTGCCAGTCGGCAAAAGCGCGGCTCCAAGCGGGCCGAGCGTTAGGTAGTCTTCGATTCTGCTTTCGCTTGTTTCCTTCTTCCGATTGACTTCCTGAAGTCTCCCGATCGCGTCATACCGATAAAGTCCATCTTGCAGGGTGGTTCGCGTGGTGATATTCCAGACAAGAACGGGTCCCAGATTTAGCTCATGGGCGACAGCGTAGGCGAGAGTCGATTTCCCTGTCCCCGGCTTGCCGGTAATCAGGAGGGGACGACGCAACGTGAGGGCGGCATTCACAGCCTCTACCTCCGTCATCTGATTCTCATTCAGTCCAGTCCCCTGCTCGCTCTTTTCGACCTGATAATTTTTTGCCCGTTTCACTTCCCGCGCATCCGGCTCTTCGAGTTTCCATTGATAACCAACGGGGACGACACCCTCAAATCTTCTCCAGGGCGGCGCGGGCGGCAGTTCGTTTGCAGCGCTTGCTCCTCTGCCATTCCCGGTGAATCGCAGCCATTTTTCATTCTCTTGAGTCATAGTTTATAGTATTCCTTCAAGGATTTCTGACGCTCTGTGCTCGAAATTATCCCAAACTACGGCCGTGTGCAGACTTATCGCACAGTTATCTCTTTTTCGTTTCTGAAAATACTGTTCCGGGAAATTCAACGTCGTCTCTAACAGATGTTTATCGAGAATAGCTCTGATTTGATTCCTCTCCCCACAACTTTCCCTGCCCCAAATCATCACAGGATATCCTGAGTCCATCGCTTTATAGATGATTTCCTCGCGGTCCGTCGATTCTCCTGAATCTGCCAACTGTTCACCCAGAAGTATCGCATAGTTCATATTCGAGCAAGAGTCTTTTGGAAAAATCCGTTCCTGTCGAATTAGTTTTTGACGATCAGTAGCTGACTTGAATTTGCTCCATCGCTCGCTCCAATTTTCATTCAAGATTGGATCTCTGCCGGTCGACCTCAATTCAATGCGAGCCAACTTCCCGAAATCTTCCTTTGAACGCGCCAATGCGCATTGAATCGTCTCTATAGAATGCTGAAGGAGGAAAGGAGGGAGTTCCAAAGTCACGTAGGGCTTTGATGCTCTTTTGACATCAGGAAGTTGTATATAGCTGCCATACCAACTTAACACAATCTTCTCAAAGAGGGACTTTGAAAGGATTTCGTCGCGGTGCGTCTGAGGGAAGTCGTCATATTTTTTGATTAGTTGAGCGTCCGACTTCTGAACCCAGGCTTCTCCGAAAAAAGTTTCGTCGTTATCGTTGGAGGTGATTCTAATCCACAGTTCCGGGGCGGAAACATTGGAGGACACAGGCGGAGGAGCGATCAACCTATGTTTTATGTAAGTTTCATTCAGCCAGTCGTCAAGTCTATATGCAAGCTTTGGAGTTGAGGCTAGCATCCTTGCCGACACTGTTCTTACGAAATTAAAGACAGGATGCAATTCTCTTTTTCCAGGGATGGCGTCGAATTCAGAGAGCAAGTGAATCATGGAGTAGATATCCGCCAGACACTGCTCAGGGATCGGATCGCTAGAGGATGAACCGGGCAAACTTTGTCTGAAAACGTATTTGATAAAGTCTAAATCAAGCGTTTGCGCATTCAGAGTTCGGACTAGATCGGCAAGCGAGGTTTCATTGGGCGAGTCAGACGAGGCATGGTAGAGTAGGCGATGTAGATATGGCGCAAGTTGTTGAAGGGCGACCATTGAAACTGCAAGGCCGCCGATATCCTGTCCTTGATCGCGAGTATCTGAGACTATCCGGCAAACCTGCCCAGTCTCCTCATTGAACAGCGGACTTCCACTCATACCTGGGACAAACTGACCGTTTTTCAACTTCAGTTTATGAGTATTGTCATGAAGAAACCAGTCTTCTATTTCTGCAGTGACAGGGTCTCCTGCCGGTCGAGCGTCTGTATATCCCTGGCTGTAAACTTTGTCACGCGACTTAGCTCTCACTCCCAACTGCACGACTTCATGGTTTTTGAATTCAGGGCTTTCTTGCAAATCAATTTCTAGCAGGGCAATGTCGTCTGCTGGAGAAACGGAGCGAGCCTTAACATTTAAAGTATTCGATCCGCTTGAATCCTTAACTTTGATCGAAAGTGCGCCTTGGACGACGTGCGCACAGGTAAGCAGAAGACCTTCAGAAATAAAGAAAGCCGTGCCATACTCTGGTCCATTTTGTGTAGTGCATTCAACCTCGACTATTGACTTGGCTAATTCTGTAATAGTCACGACCTTAGCCTATTCAACTTTCTTGATTGGAGCGATCGTCTCTTTGGAGGAACTGCTGAATTTGAGAATCACCTTCATGCTGGCTTTCCCATCCCCCTTCACAAATAGCCCGGTGAGAGTATTATCTGTCTTCACGCTGAGTTCTATACCGAACTCCACGCTCGCTTCAAGCGCTTTCGTCTTCTCAATGGTTGTGCTGACCGCCTCTGCGATGCCTGCAACGCTATCCATGATCGCCTTGAATGAATGAGTAGTCTCAGCAATCATCGGAGTGGAAACCGGAGCATTGCCGCTACGACTGATCTTTTTCTCACGCGACCCTTCCTCTGAAGTTTCGATCAGAGTTTCAGGAACGCTCACTTCCGCCAACATCGTCGCCCCATTCGGCAACTCTACCTCAACGATTCTTGTCTTTCTTTCAGTCATGAGTTCCTCCGTGCGACCCAATTAAGTTGCAGTAAAATTAACCTGATTCTCTCTCTTAAAAATGGATATTTGCCGCACGCAATTATATCATTTCACAGGGATACAGTTAAGAAGTCATTTTTGGAAAAAATCAGGTTCTTGGACAAATAGCGCGGTTATGCTCAGCCGTCACATTCAATCAAAATCCTCATCATGAAATGCTCGAATTTTCCGTCCCCATAGCCTATCCGTTTTATCACGCTTGCTTACCAATGCGGCATAATTTTGAGATAATAAATCGACAACTACGAATACTGTAGGGCTAGAGCATCTAAATTCAAGTGAATGCCAACAAATATCAACAGTTAACTCATGTTACACAAACGACAGAGCGTCATGACGAGAGTCCCATGACTAAAGTCACGGTCTAGGTGGCGTTCCGCCGTGTGTGCTTCGCACACCATACCCAAGGTGCGGAGTAGGCTCACCAAGCAACGCCCCTGCAAACTGGCACAGGAATGGCAGTCC
>JAYVOT010000470.1:0-1785 GCA_043757795.1 Chthonomonadaceae bacterium
ACGCAACCAACAAATCCGTGTGTTTTCATTTCAACACTCGGACATCTCGTCCTATGGATTGCGTAACATGAGTAACTAAGATAGAGCATCTCGGGCAAAGCCGCAGAGCGAGGTTCGTCAGGGTCTTGACTCTCGGCGACGTTCCTTCCGCCTATCGTTTCTACACATGCATCGTGAGTTGAAAGCAACCGTTTTCATTTTTTTCGTCGGTAGTCTTGACAAAAATCGGGTTCTTGACCTATAGTGTAGACACTCGTTTCGATAGTGTTGATTGTGGTGGTTTATTTGTTCGATTGATTGCGATTTTTTCGCATTCAGCCGCGCCAAAGTCGGATCGGCCTTCTCTTTTCCAGGAAGAAAATGAATTTCTCGCGCCCGGCTAGTTTCATAATCCGTGTCGCTGAGGGAGGCTCCTAGATGATCTGGGGTTACAGCAGGCAAACGGTCGTCTGTTTGCGGAGTGATGAAGAGCTTGTGCGACTTGCACATTGCGGAAACCGTTGGGCTTCCGAGAGCCTTTTATGCCGATATCGTCCGCTTGTCGAGAGTAAAGCTCGCGCCTACTTTCTGATGGGAGCGGATCATGACGATGTCGTTCAAGAAGGAATGATCGGATTGTACAAAGCTATCCGCGACTTCAGAACGGATCGAATGTCCCTGTTCAGGGCGTTTGCTGATCTCTGCGTGACCCGGCAGATCCTCACTGCGGTCAAGATGGCGACTCGCCACAAACACCTCCCGCTCAATTCATACTTGTCGCTAAATTGTTCCCCCTCCTCCGACCCGGATGCGGAGGGATGTTTGATCGACACGATAGCAGACCCCCACGCACTTGACCCAATGGAGCAGGCGGTAGGAAGTTGCAACGCTACCCACTGCCTTGACACGGTTCGTTCCGTCCTCTCCACCCTCGAAAAACGAGTGCTGGACGCCTACCTGGCAGGGAAAACCTACCGGGAAATGTCTTCCGAATTCTCCTGCTTGCCAAAAACGATCGACAACGCCTTGCAACGCGTCCGGCGCAAAATCGGCGAGTCTCTCGCGGCGTAGCGTTTCTCCCTATTCTCGTCATGTCGATAGGTTCTGATTTATTTCATTTTTGAGGAAAATCCTCTTGATTGATGCGTCAAACCGAAATCTTGAGCTCGAACATTTTCTCCAGGCATTGAAGGCCAAAGACTGGTTGACTCGTAAATGCGCGGCTGACGATTTGGGCAAATTAGGAGACGCTTCCGTTGTTCCCAATCTCATTGAGGTGATGAAAGATTAAGACACTGACGTTCGAACGGCTGTTGCTGAAGCGTTGGGCTATATCGGCATCGTAGCGATAATAGCGCTTTTAGAGGCACTGAATAACAGAAAATCAGAAGTTCGTTGGCAAGCGGCAGGCGCAATGGGATTCATTGGAACTATTTCTACGGTTCCCTTCCTTATCTTGGCAACAAAGAATATTTCGCCATATGTTCAGGAAGGAGCATGCATTGCTCTGGTTGAGTTTGGCGACTCGAAAATTCTGCCGAGAAAAATTCTTGCAAATTCGTCACATGTTTATAATTGCTGAACAATTGTTATGACCCACTCATTCTCGAAAACTAAACCCCATGCTAAATGGCGAATTTAGAGGAGGATGAACGCGTTCGCGACGGCGCTCAAACCATTTTGAACTGGCTGGATGGAGACAAACTGCTCCTGCATGCATCTCAACGGGATTCGGAAATAGATAGTCAGGAACTTTTTAGGGCGGCGGGAGGCGAGGTTCCTGATGGGCAACCCGAAACCCTGCTT
>JAYVOT010000471.1:0-1781 GCA_043757795.1 Chthonomonadaceae bacterium
GGATCCTCGAAACTAGCCGTGTCTGAGATCGTGCCCGGATCAAAAACGACCGCATCTGCGAAACAACCTGTTTTCAAATAGCCCCGGCGCTTTAATCCAAGTCGATCCGCGGGGCTACCGGTCATTTTTCGAATGGCCGCTTCCAACGAGAGGATTCTTTCCTCTCGCACGTATTTGCCCAAGACTCTCGGAAAAGTCCCATAAAGCCGGGGATGAGTTTTGCCGGGAAGATGGAGGCCGTCGCTTCCGACGATCTGCCCTTCCCACTGAAGTATGTCACGGACATTTCCCTCGTGCGCGGCATGATGGACATAACAAGCCCGCAACTCTTCCTCTTCCAAAACGCATGCAATCCATTCCGGAACGCTCAATTTACGCGCCGCCGCGATGGCGTCGAAACTCAACCCTTCGAGACCTGCATTCTGTTTTGAAGTCGCGCCGACAAGTTGATAAGCGTTCCAATCGTTCCGGAGCAGTCCCGTCTCGGGATTCAAACTCACGCTCTGGACTATCCTATCGCGAGTTTCCTGATGCGCAAGTCTTTCTAGAATTCGCTCAGGTCCTCCGTCTACAGCCCAGGGCGGCAATAAGGACTGAATGAAAGTCGATCCGGCTGTGTAGGGGTAGGTGTCGCAAGTGGCGTCGATTCCCTGAGATCGCGCCATTTCCAGCTTTTGCAGGATTTCGGGCGCTCGTCCTGCGTTCCCCGGTCCATTCAGTTGAAGGTGCGCGATCTGAACCGCAACCCCGGCATCTCTCGCGATCTCCAGACTCTCCTGTGTGGCTTCGAAAATCTTAGAGCCGTAGTCGCGCTGATGCGTAGCGAAGAACCCGGCAGCTTTGCAAAGCGCGTTTAGCTCTTTTCTATCCGCAGAGCGCATTGGCGCGTACCAGATTCCCGTGCTGAGCCCCCATGCTCCTTCCTCCATGCCCTGCGCAAGCATAGAGAGCATCGTTTCCAGCTCCGAGTTGTCGGCGGGGCGCTCTTCCATTCCCATCGCAGAAACTCTGAGCGATCCATGCGGAATAAGATAAACTACATTCACCCCGACGCCCTGCTTTTCAAACCGTGAAAGAAAATCGGCTACTGTCCGCCATTTCCAATCGACGGGAGCAGGCGTCTTCCCCGATCCGTCATCGCCGAACAAGCCCGCGATGTAGTTTCGCTGAATGACAAGACCCGATTCCGAGACAGGCGCGAATCCCAACCCGCAGTTCGTAAAAACTTCCGTCGTCACGCCCTGCATCACCTTTGGAAGGTGCTCAGGTCGAGCGAGCAGGGCGATATCAGCATGAGTATGAATGTCGATAAATCCTGGAGCGACGACCATTCCGGTCGCGTCGATCTCGACAGCCGTCTCCGCTTCCGGAGGAACAATGCCTATAGCCGCCACTCTTTCGCCTTGAATGGCGACATCCGCGCAATATCCCGGCGCGCCTGAGCCGTCTATTACTAGCCCGTTTCGAATGATCGTGTCAAACATACCGCTCCCTCTTATAAAATTCATCATATCTACAACTTACTTGAGAGTTCAACTTTAGTTTATCATAATCCTGCCTGCAGGAGTTTTATTAATCATTCGAGAACTTCGAATTATGAAAAACGAACTTGTCTCCTTAGAAACGATTCAATCCGCTTACCCTGCGGTAAAATCCATCGTTCACCGCACCCCGATGATGAGTTGCACGAATCTTACAGAGAAGTGCGGGTTCCAACCCGGTCAATTGCTTCTAAAAATGGAGAACTTGCAACGCACCGGGTCCTTCAAAATTAGGGGAGC
>JAYVOT010000472.1:0-6480 GCA_043757795.1 Chthonomonadaceae bacterium
CTGGACACAAAACAGTCAAATATGACCTGACAAAAATGATCGAACCGACGTTTTTAGGAATACTTTCACAGCCCCTTTAGTCATGGGATTCAAAAGCGCGAACATGCCGGGGATATTCAACTCTCGAGAAAAGTCGTTGTGTCGTCAGGTCTGCGTAACATCAGTTCTTTATTATCTGCAGCACAACAACTAACACCCCGCCCCCTATTGCCTTCTCTTCTGTCTACTTTCCATTAATTTTCGCAGATAAAAACTTCTTCTCTCTCGAATTTCTAACGCATGTTACGCAACCAACAAATCCGTATGTTGAAAACACCCGGCAAATGAATGGGCGTTCTCCGGACGTGAGAAACGCCGAAAGCGTCTTTGTGCACTGCACGTTGCGAATCGTCACGACGGGCAGAGCCGCTTCGCTATAGCGCCTTCGGCGGGAAGCCCTTCGGGCGATATTCCAACCCGCAACCTTGGGAATCGACACATCGGGCAAGCCCTTTGCAAATGCGCCATCGGCGAAAGCGTTTTTTGGCATAGCTGTGCCGGAACTTCAATCTTGACGCAAATAGATTGGTTTTTGAGACCCCGGAACCTCGCATCCGCAGGACGTCCATTTGTGCCGATTGTTTTCAACACCCGGACATTTCGTCCTACGGAGTGTGTAACATGAGTTTCGAATTTGAGTAAGCGAGTTGATTGTCAAATTACAAGACAGAATTTAACGATTCAGAAGATAAGCATAACGGCGGCGTGGAACGTGCAGGTAATAATATAGTGTCTTTACTTAAAGTGAAAATTCGTTTCCGGTTTGGTCGCTTAAACCGGAGTGTTCAAAACAGTCAAGTCAATTGCATTCAATTCCGAAAATCACTGTATCAAAAATGAGTAGAACTATTTCTATGTTTTTTTATTGGATGCTTGACTCAACAATAGAAAACATGTATACTTAATTATACGTAGACACAATTCTCATTTATCGGAGACGGAACAGGTGAAGGCTCTATTGCCGACTTGAAACCGATTTTCAATTCTTATGAGCTTAGACATGCGTATGTTGAGTAGTAAGGAGTCAGTTTAAGATGAGCCTCGCACTATCAAGAATTTCAATCGCAACCGATGCGGACGTTCCCCGTAAACTTACTCGTCGCGCCGCGACAAAACGAGTCGCTCGTCCAAGAAAAGTCACTGTCGCGAAAGTTGTTCGCAAAACGGAAGCTTCCAATCTTCTGATAGTCGCCGTTGCATTAGCAGTTGCAATAATGATTCTTGGGATTTTCAACCTATCAAGTTTGTCTGAACCCTCAAACGGTTTAAAAATGGAGATATCGCAAAACTCTACGGTTGCTGTTTCACTGGCCTCTCCTTCAGTAATTCGCAAACTAGGCTTTCTAACCGTCTCAGGAAACGCAGTGAGCGACGCTAAGACCGCTCTCACGCATATCGAAGCGGTCGTCGAACTCTTCGACTCCAAACATCGCCTCCTTGCAACCGAAAGCAGTCTGATTGGCTCCGATTCGTTGGTTGCAGGTCAAAATGTACCCTTCCAAGTCGAGTTGTCCGACTCCCCGAAAGTGGTTTCATACAAGGTCAGGTTCCGACAAATGAGCGGATTTGAAAGGTGAAAATTCGGGCGCTGAAGATGATTTTCAGTATAACACACCATTGTATGCAGACTGACGAGGATCTCGAGTCGGAAGGATGCCGATTCTGAGACAGGCGCTTTCAGCCGCCTACTTCCTGTCAAAAGCCTATTAATGTAATCGCGAAATTTTCCGGGGAGCGAAACATCAGTTATTACTTCAACTCCCTCCTTCAAATCAATCCGACTAAAAACCCTCTGCTGTAACAATGATTGCAAGTTGCGATTGATAGTTGAAAAACGCAGTTAAATGCCGGGCGTTTAAAGCGCCCGGCAATTATGTTGACGCATCGCGCCCTGCTAAGAAATTTCTACTTCCTTGCCAAGTTCAGCCGACAAGTAGATCGCATCCATAATCTGCGCTACTATCAAACCATGCTCGCCAGTGACTAGCGGGGATTTGTTATCCCGAATGCACTCCACAAACGATTTCATCTCTGCGTGATAGGTATTGATATTTGAATTCGGGACTTTTGGTTCAAACGTACTCACGCTGCCGTGCATTTCTTTTATGATCCTAAAAGGTTCCGTTTCCGCCCCGCCTTCCGTTCCGCAAAGAGTCAAGTTATGGCACTCTTTGGCAATGTTCGCCACGAACGCAGCTTCCAATACCACCGTCGCGCCATTCTCAAACCGAATCAGCGCAGATGCGAAATCTTCTACTGTAAAGTTCTTGTAATCCCACTGTCCCATAAAGCCGACGACATCGCTACGCTTACCGAATTTTTGATAGGTGACGCCGGAGACTCGCGTCGGTTTCGGATGCGACATCAACCACAGGCAGAGATCAAGGATATGCACCCCGATATCGATGAGCGGCCCACCGCCCTGTTTGCTTTTGTCTATGAAGACTCCCCAACCGGGAATGCCGCGAATACGAAGCGATTGGGCTCGCGCATAGTAGATTTCACCAAGTTCTCCCGCTTCAATAAACTTTTTGAGAGTCTGATTTGACGGAGAAAAGCGACTGTTGTAGCCGATTTGAATGAATTTGCCCTGCTTCTTCGCAAGATCTACCATCTCTTTGCCTTCGATAGCGTTCATACCGATAGGCTTCTCGCAGAGAACATGCTTGCCCGCCTTAAGCGCAGCCATTGTTGCAGGGTGATGCACGTAGTTGGGCGTACAGACGGAGATTCCGTCGAGTTCATCCATCTCCAGCATTTTATTGTAGTCGTCAAAGGTTGCTTTGACGGCATACTTTTCTGCGGTTTTCTTAAGTGCGACCGGATCGATATCGCACAACGCCGCGATCTCGCACTCCTCCGGTATGAGCGAATATCCCGGCAGGTGCGCCGCGTTCGCTATTCCGCCCGTCCCGATCACCCCTATTTTTATCTTCCTCGACATTTAATCTCCCCTTTCAGCTTTATCCCAACGAAATATCCTCTCCTGCCGCAATTGTGCAGGAATGAACAACCTATTCATTATAGGTTGAAGAAGTTCCTGCACAAATTATTCCCGGAAAAAACTGCGGTTTCGTTATTTTTCAAGAACCAAATCGTAAATTATAACGATTATTTGAAATTACATTCATTTTCACACTGCATTTCCGTGTTATTTCAACCGAAAATATGGAAACTATCTTGAAAAAAATAGCCAATGTTGGCGCAATGCTTGTTTCGACGTTTGCTCAATCCGGAAGTGATGTTGCTGTAACTGTTTCTTAACTAATGACTGTTTTGTCAAGAAAGGATTTGGTTATGAAAAATTCAACTCTCATTCGTTTTGCAGGGGCTTTCGCGCTGTTTGCGCTGGCATCTCTAGATGCAAAAGCGCAAATCTCATTCAATTTCGAGTTCGACGCGACTCCGGACGAAAGTCTCACAACTCCTTTTATAGGCACAGGAACCTTTTGGTTAGGCGCTGACCCGGGGAACGGTACGTTCACGTATGACAGTCTTGTGACGCCCACTTCAATATTCACTTTTGGGAACACAACTTTTACCAACGACAATATTGTAAGCAATGCATCTCAAATCTACGTGACTATCTCCCAGTACGGCGAGCAGAGAAGAGTTCAGTTCACAGATACGGGAGGCGGCGGCGGCGGACCTTATTCGGGTTCGATCGATTTCCAAAACGCGATTGACTTTCTCAGCTTTGAGCCATCTAACTCTGGTGGAGGACTGAACCTCTATTTTTACAATGAACTTGCAGGCACCTATCTAGGTTTAACTCCAAGTTCAGTTCAAGCGACTCCGGAACCAGGCATTGTCGCATTTTTCATTGGTTTAGGAGTGACGGGAGCCGGTCTAGCAATGAAACGGCGAAGGCGTAAATAGCGTTTTGACAGTCGACTTACGCCCTCTACTTGAAGAAAGTATGAGGGCGTTTTATTTTAGGAAGCTTTCACTTAAAGTCGTCGTGTAAGCTCGCTTCTTTTTTTCCTTTCCCAACTCTATTGAAGAGTGAGAGCAGTGAACCCCTAAAACTGGACACGGCGGAATCTTCAATTTTCTTCCCTACATAGCGAAGACTATTGCAGAGCGAAACAAGAATAATAAATATTACGGCGTCTCAGGAGTCGCGGCCCACGATGCTCGCGAAGTCGCCGCGTTGCAAGTTCACGACATTTCCAATCTCCTAACTTTTAATACAGCTGACTTTATTCGTGACTAGAATATTATTGTTCTACGCCTAAGCGCCATTTAGTCGAATATTGAAATATAATAACTCGTGTTACGCAACCAACAAATTCGTATGTTGAAAACATCTGGCAAATGAATGAGTGTTCTCCAGAAGTGAGAAACGCCGAAGGCGTCTTTATTCACTGCATCGTTGTCAATCGTCATGACGGGCAGAGCTTTTTCGCTATAGCGCCTTCGGCGGGAAACCCTCATCCCCCCGATCCCCTTCTCCCGCGCTGCGGGAGAAGGGGGAGTAAGAGAGATGCGAATCGTCACGACGGGCAGAGCCGCTTCGCTATAGCGCCTTCGGCGGGAAGCCCTTCGGGCGATATTCCAACCCGCAACCTTGAGAATCATCACATCGGGCAGAGCCGCTTTTCAAATGCGCTATTGGCGGAAGCGTTTTTTGGACATAGTTATGCTAGACCTTCAATCTTGACGCAAATAGATTGGTTTTTGAGACCCCTGAATCTCACGTCCGCAGGACGCCCCTTTTTTGTGCCCGGGTGTTTTCATCACCTGAACATTTCGTCCTACGGAGTGCGTAACATGAGATCATAATTGAATTGTGAAGACAAAAAATGCGCCCATCCTTAAGAAAGGATGGGCTTTATATCTATGTGATCAGCGCAAAACCTAATATCAGTACGACGAACTTTCACACAGGATTATGTAATGATTACAAGCATCTCGAACGACTATCGATCAAGTGAAGGAGATTTGCTTCCTACCAGCGGACGCATCGTTTTATCCATAGATGCGTTCAATGTTTGTAATTCGTGAGCTTCATGGCTGATCTTCGGCGGAGAAGAAAATCTACTGAGTTTCACGCCAAAACGAACCAATAAGCCGATTTCGAGCGCTATGGCAAAGAAATTAAGAGCAGGAAGTGCGCTTTTAGCAAGGGCCAGAGCGGCCATTCCTCCCACAAAACTCACGCCGTAGAGCAAAGCCACTGCCTGCTTCTCCCCGAATCCGGAGTAGACGAGACGGTGCGAGCTATGATCTCTGCCTCCTTGAGAAATCGCTCTCCTCTCTCTTTTTCGAATAATCACCACGAGAGTCGTATCGAAAAGAGGAAGCGCCATGAGTAGAAGAGCTGGCAGAACTTGGGAAATGCCTTGCAGAAGACCAATTTGGTTCGCAGGATATACCGCAAGAATCGTCAAACCGGAAAGCATATATCCCAAAAACATGCTCCCGCAATCGCCCATGAATATGAGCGCAGGTTTTCCGACTCGATAGTTATACCATAGGAATCCCAGACAGGAAGCCCCGATCATAGAGCTGAAGAGCGAGATGAGAGGTTGTCCAGTCAGCGCACCGAAGGCAGTGAGCGAGAGTGCGACGATTACGGAAGTTCCCGCGCAAAGCCCGTCCATATTGTCCAGCAAATTGAATGAGTTTGACAAAGCCAACATCCAAAATAGCATGACGGGCATAAGAAACAGGAAGGTGGTTGAAGGGTGTTGAATTCCGACCCCAATGATGAAAGGCAGGATGGAGGCGATCTGCCCAACGAGTTTCACGAGCGGGTTGAGAGGCTTCGCGTCATCCCGTAGCCCCACTGCGAACAACGCGCCTCCTCCGACAACTAGCCCGATTAGTTCAGGATGTTGCATCAACGCATTTCCCGGCATTAAAACCTGAACGATCCATGACAGCAAGAAGGCGACGACAATCGCGACACCTCCGAAGAGCGAGGCGGAGGTCTTGCTCCATCTATCCGCCTTCGGCTTATCCACCCATCCGAATGAGTGAGTTACGGAAATTGCAACTCTCGTCAAAATGAGGGAAGCGACAAAAGTAGTCGCAAAACAATAAAGCTCATTTGCTTGATAATTCATCTATACAGCTACTTTCACCTCTGCAAAAGGTTCAGCGACGATCCTAAGCGGCGTCTTCTCTTCAAAGTAACAGACTACTCTGCGGAGGATATTGTCCAAGTTCACCGTGGGTCGATACCCGATGAACTGATTGATTTTTGAGATGTCCGGCGTACGGAACTCCATGTCCTCGAAGCCTTCGCCATAGGCGCTTTCGTAGGACACTTTTCGAATCTCTGAAGGGGAATCGGTCATTGATTTGATTTTCTGAGCCAGGTCCATGATCGTGATTTCCTCGCCGTTGCCGACGTTGAATACCTCTCCCACTGCTTCCGGGCATCGCATCAAACCTGTGATTGCGGAAACAGCGTCTCCGACAAATGTAAACGAG
>JAYVOT010000473.1:0-6475 GCA_043757795.1 Chthonomonadaceae bacterium
ACGAGATTGTGCAAACCCCGTTAAAAGCTTCGGATGTATTGGAAAATCTAAAACAGGAGCGAGAGCGGGAACAAAGGCGAAAGCTGGCATTAGGAGTTCAAGTGGTCGGGCGATAATCGTCCGCATTCAATAGTTGAAGCGGTTGGTAAAGACGAAAAGTTTTTTGCGTTTTCAATTTGATCCGGACTGCGACCAGGTGCGAGTTCCGATTGCGCCGTATCCGTAGCTGACATTCGCGCATCCTTTTAATTGTTGTGCGAATTTGTCGTTTTCACTTCAGACGAACTGCCGGAAGAGACTTTTGTTCCCGAAAGACTCGCGATATAGCCGTCAAGATCGTGCGAGACGGCGCTGCGGGGCAGGACGTGGTTTTGTTGTTGCAAGGCGATGAATAGTTCGACAATCGCGACAGAGATGAAAATGTGTTTTTTGTTTTTGTTTGGATTTTAATGTTAAGATATCCTCTTCAAGTCAAGACTGATTGAAGGCGTAGTTCACATCTTGGACAGGAGACTGTCTCTTGCCGAATTTCATTAAGAAACGTTGCATAAAAGTCATCTCTCTTAAAACGAAGCGCCCCTGATTCTCCTGAAGCCAAATCAGTCCGTTGGAAGTCACATAATAGATGCTTTCCGTGTTGCCGAAATCATCGCCGACTTCGTCCATCATCAACATATTTTTTCTTAGTAGTGTGGTAAGGGCGAGTGTGATAGCGATTGGAGCATAGCCATATTGGAGCATGTCCTGTTTAATTTTTTGGAAAAAGACATAATCGCGAGGACTGGTAATGCATTGCGCAACGCAAAGCAAACAGACTAGCTCATGTTCCGAGATAGAATCGACGCTTAGAGCGTTGGAACCTGATCGCCCGCTAGAGTTTGCCGGTTCGGAGAGTTCGTTCGCCTGAATCGACTTGAGGCGGTTTGAAATTTTTAATTTCAACGCTTCAAGGGTCGCAGACGATTCAGCTGAATAGAGAAGGACGGGTTGATTCCAGGCGTCAATGGGGAAGTGAGTCCACGCTTCCTGGGAACAGAGGAGAAGCGCTTGAACATTGCTAGCCATAGCGTAACCAAGCTGATACCAGATAGCGGGGTGTTGCGACGAGACATCCAGAATCACGACATCGGCGTCTCGCAGGTCAGCTTCCAACTCTTCCGATGGAATTACGCCTGACCGAGCTTCGATTCGATAGGCTTCCATTCCGGCATTTCGAACTGCAGGAACAACAATGTCTCCATACCTTTTGTCCAGCGGTCCTCCATCAAGCGATGGAATTATCAGGCATCTGCTCATCGACATCTCCTACGACTCCTTTCATAATGAGATAAAAAGCTGTGTTGCACTCAACTATCCTGTGATTGCATTCTACATAATACTGAGCGTTGAGCCTACCCCTAGTTATCAAAAATCCAATGCACACAGGCTCTGAAGCAAATATAAACGCATTTCACATTGGGAAAATAGCAACATGAAATGCAGCTATGCCCATCAAGTAGGGGCTTAATCGAGATTTGAAGCCTTTCGTTCAAAATAGCGCTGCGTTTGTTCCTGACATGTCAATACCAATTACAATTGATAATGAAATGCGACGTATAACGAGGGTTTAATTCCCACTTACGATCTCCCCATTTTTCAGGAAAGGCATCGCTGTCCCCCAGAGCGAAACCCCGTCATCTTTTAGAAGAGGCGAGGCGGAATATTGCGGAAGATAGACGCGGCGCATCTTTTTCGTAGTATTCGGTCCACTCCTGTGGAAAGTCACGCTAGAGAACACGGCGATGCTGCCAGCCGGAACGTTGACAGGGATTCCGGGATCATCTCCGTGATAACCGACAAGATCGTTGCTGCCCTCTTCTCGAACATGATCCACCATCTCCCGGACGCCCGCTCGCGAATAAGGGAGTATGTAAACTGTTCCGTTCTCCTCATTGACGTCATCCAATGGACACCAACAGGTGAGATAAGGGGCGTGCTTATTGCCGACATAGCCGGAATCTTGGTGCCACGCGAACTTCATTCCGACCTCCGCTCCCTTAACGACGTATTGATTCCAAAAAAGATAAGCTTCTACCCCGATAGTCGCTTTGCAAATCTGCGCCATAAGGGGGCTGAAAACGAAGGTTTCCAACTCTCTCTTCGCCTGAACTGCGTCTTGAACGAAGTACCTGCTTCCCTTGTGATTAAGACCTAGCGAGGTAGCTTTCGCCGAATCCATCTGAGCGTCAGCATAGCCTATGAAGTAGGAACATTCGTTTCGGAGTATTTCCAAATGCTCTTCGGGAATCACTTTTTCTAAAATGAAATAGCCTTCTTCATTGTACTGCTTGATCTGTTGGTCAGTAATTATAAGGGTCATGATAGCTCCAATTGCTAATATAAAGATGTATTGAACAGTCTCTAAAGTTCAACTTCGAGAGATTCTTTCTCCTGGAGCAGGATAGTTTTTATTCGCATCATCCAGTACGAGAACCCAATCGGGCGCGTCGCTGCGGGAGGGCGGTTTGAATTCCGGCAATTCGGACTTTTGAAAGACGCCTGCTTTGAGCGCTTTGCCGATTCTCGTGTCGTACCACCATGCGACGATTTTTTCACCGGAGAGTTTCCTGGAATCTACTTTAACGGCTTCTCCTTCCGGCATGAATACCAGGGCGAAACTGCCGTCATCGGCACATGTCGCAACGACGCGCCCGCTATTGGCGGGTCGGAGAACGAAATCGTTGTCCGGAATTCGATTGAGCATTGGCCTAGATTCAATCAAATAACGAGCGAACTGCATCTGATTGGCTCCGGGGAGATGGATCGCCTCATGCCAGACCGTGTGTTGCAAATTGACGACTTGCCACTTCGGGCTCCAAAACGCCCAGATTTCATGGCAGCCGTAAGTATGCCCGCAGGCTCCCGCAAAGATCGCCCAATATGCGAATTTTCGTACATCGTAGGCGTTCATGAAGCCGTCTGAATATCGGAAACTGGAACAGTGATTTTCATAGCCGGGTTCGGCATCGAGTACGGGTTTGATCGGGGAGAGGTTGTAGTCGAGGGCGACTTTCAATCCGTTGTTGCGATCTCTCGTGTGACCGGATTGCCACATGTTGAAATCAAGCCAGTCTTCATTGTGGAAGTGTTGCGCGGAGGTTTGTCCGCCGACAGGGTGGAAGGTTTTGAGATGATGCCCATTGTCTCCTGCAGTCAAACCTTTCGCCATCGCCCTGATAATCTCAATGTGGCGGTCGTTTTGTATGGGCCGATCCCCGCCGAGAACCCAGATGATGGGGGAGTTTTCGTATCTCTTGCCGAGGAACTCGCCAAAAAAGAGAGCGTTTTCCGAAGTGAAAATCTCCGGTCCGTCGCCCCAGCTTTTGTTCCACTTATCCCCCCAGGTCGGCAACATCGCGACAGTTATTCCGAGAGAAGCGGCTTTTTCCACGATGAAATCAACGTGTTCGAAATAGTGTTCATTGGGCTTGAGCGGGTCGTTTTCCCAGAGCGGGAAGTTTCCATAGGGGTTTGGCTTGTGATACTCATGCTCAGCAAGAACTACTGCTTGTATGACATTAAAGCCCTGTTTTGCGCGAGTTTCGAGATAATAACTCGCCTCTTCGCGATCCAGGCGATGGAAGAGTTCCCAGGCGGTATCGCCCAGATAGAAGAAGGGGGACCCGTCTTCATAGATCAAATGGCGTTTGTCGGCGCTAATTTTTAGTCTCAATGTAGAACCCCGCTCAAGCAGTTTAAGATGGGAGATAGTCTACGTCCATCCTCTTCCTCACATATACTACGAAGCGTCTTCGTAATCCTGCTAAATTTTAGAAAGGAGATTCGAGCGGGTGCATTGATTACGGATCGGGTTTGACTTTATACCGGTAATCCTCTGCATCCTGTACAAAAAGTTGGGAATTACTCATTCTATCGTGAAATACGGAGGAATTTTGGACAAGATGGAGCGGATTAACTGATGAACGCGCATGAGTACAATATTCCGAACATCCAGCGCTTTTAGGCGCGTATTACTCTCGCATTTCTCTTAAATCCAGTCTCAAGCTAAGCAACATGCGTTGATTAGGGTTGTAAGTGACGTAATTGAAAAGTTGAAAAATCTTAAGATGGAGTGAAGTCGGCTCGGGTTGAAAACTTCTAAAGCTGGTTCAGTCTAGCGTTTTCTGAGAAAAATGAGTTTTTAAAATAGATACGGAGGCGCATCCTGTTCGGAAGCGCATCCGTATAAGCATGATAGTTTACAAATGAACTAGGTTGAATTTAGCGGAAAGACTACCACTTTTTCTTTTTAGGCTCGTTTTCCGGCAGAGGATGATCAATGAGATAATCTTCATAAATTCCAGGATAGTCGAGGATGCCTTCGGGCGTGAAAGATAAAATTCGGGTAGCGACGTCGTTGATAAGGTCTCTGTCGTGCGTGACAAGAAGAACAGTGCCGGGAAACTGGTTCAAAGCCTCTCCGAGCGCATTCACCGACTCCAAGTCCAGGTGATTTGTCGGCTCGTCGAAAATAAGAACCGGGTTTTTGAGGTGCATCAGTTTTGCCATCAAAAGCCGGGCTTTTTCGCCTCCCGACAGCGAATCCGTGCGCTTAAGAGCATCGTCGCCGCTGAAAAGCATTCTTCCTAAAAGTCCGCGCAAAATCTGTTGATCTCCCGCCGTGTCATATTGAGCCAACCACTCTACCACGTTGAAACCGGGCGTGATCTCTTCTTCGGCGTTCTGAGGATAGTATCCCCAGGACATTCCGCTACCCCACTTCACGGTTCCCCCATCGAGTTCATACTCGCCGATCAGACATCGCAACAGAGTTGTTTTACCGACTCCGTTCGAACCGATGATCGCGATTTTGTCCCCGCGCATGACTTCCAAAGTAAAGTTATCCAGCACTTTTCGACCGTCAAAAATCTTGGTGATCCCTTTTGCGCTGACTACATCTCGACCGGCAGGCTTATTCTGATCAAAACGGATGAAAGGTCGTTGGATATTGGATCGCTTCAACTCTTGAGGGGCGAGCCGATCCATCTCTTTTTTGCGAGATTGAACTTGGCTAGAGCGTTGTCCGGCTGCGAATCGAGAGACGAACTCCTGGAGTTGGAGTATCTTTTTCGCCTTGTCTTTGTTGTCCATTTCGATTCTGGAGCGTGATTGCATCTTCTGCTCAACCATGTCGTCATAGCTGCCGGGGTAGATAATAATCGTATCGTAGTCGATATCCGCTATGTGCGTGCAGACAGCGTTCAAAAAATGTCGATCATGGGAAATAAGAATAAGAGTTCCTTCGTAGTCCTGCAAAAACCCTTCCAACCAGTGTACCGACTCTAAATCCATGTGGTTGGTAGGTTCATCCAAGAAAAGCGCTTCCGGATTTCCGAAAACCGATTGCGCGAGAAGCACTCGGAACTTGAAGTCGTTTGGGATAGACGACATCATATCGTTGTGTTTTTCATCCGGAATACCAATTCCTCGAAGGATTTCTGCCGCTTCGATCTCTGCCATGTAGCCGTTCTCGTCTGCGACTATGGTTTCAAGAGTTCCCATTCGTTCCAGCATTTCGTCTGTGAAATCAGAGGCATTGCAAAGCTCATTTCTTTCAACGAGAGCTTTCCAGAGTACTGCGTTCCCCATCATGACCGTGTCAATAATACGCTCATTATCAAACGCGAATTGATCCTGTCGGAGGACTCCCACGCGTTTCGGTATCGAGACGGTTCCTCGATTTGTCGGTTCGATGTCTCCAATCAAAATTTTTAAAAAAGTCGACTTCCCCGCTCCGTTTGGACCGGTCAATCCATAACGGTTGCCGGTATTGAATTTCACTGAGACATTATCAAAAAGAGTTCGGGTTCCGAAACTTTTCGAAACCTCATTCACAATAATCATATCTAAATCTGTTTTCCTTTTAACTCATCACTTAAAACGCAGTCAATATTCGCTACAGTGAGCGATGATTGCTATCGCATGCAAATAATAGCTCTGGGTAGTCAACCCTACCATTTTACTGCATAATGCACACAAGAAGCAAGAGTTAGTGAGGACGAAATCAAAGCGAGCGCATCTAAATTCCGCTCGTTAGTATCTTCATCAAGTAGGCGTTATCCCATCCAGCCAGCTCACTTCTCGCTTTTATCCCACGATAACAGGTTTTCTCCTGTCGGATCAGGTTCAGAGCAATAGGTCGCATCACTGCGAACATTTCTGCGCCGTCGTCCTTCCGAATTCGACAAACATTTTCGTTAAGACTCACGTCTAAAACAGAGTGCAGGCTATTCTCGATACCCCAATGTTGACGGACAGCGTTCAATATCTTAAGAGGATTCTTCGGAATGCTGCTGATGAAGTAACGCACTTCCTTGGTGGTCTCCTTTCGACTCTCACGGGTCGAAGTGATCCGAACCAGAGACCTCAGTCCCGACCAATCTTTCTGGAAATCACCCCAGAACAGGTCATTTTCAGCAAGACTGATGACATCGCA
>JAYVOT010000474.1:0-6474 GCA_043757795.1 Chthonomonadaceae bacterium
ATTCACGCCACAGAGTTCGGCAGAAACAATGGCATTCATAATGAACTCTCTCGTTACATAAATAAAATCGAAACTGATCTGGTGACGGAAGCCTGGCGCGTGATCGTCTGCTCCGGTTTCATGAAGGGCGAAGTCGAATACGCTTTGCACTCTCCTTCCGATAAACTGGACATCATCTACAACGGAGTGAACGTGGAGAAATTCGCTTTTAAATTTCCTCCGAAAGAGAGAGTCGAATTCAGGGAGCGCTTCGCTGCTCCGAACGAAAAAATCATCATGTTCGTAGGGAGAGGCGTGCGAGAAAAGGGATGTCAAGTGCTCATCAGCGCCCTCGCAAAGGTGCGAGAGGGCTACAACGATGTCAAACTCGTGATCGCAGGCGGCGGCTCAAGACAGCATTTGATGGATCAGGCTGAGCGAATGGGCGTTTCCAGATACGTTCAATTCACGGGATTCATTCCGGATGATGATCTGTTGCGCCTCTATCGAGTGGCGGATATAGCTTGTTTCCCAAGCCTCTACGAACCGTTCGGAATCGTCGCGCTTGAAGCGATGGCAGCGAAAACGCCTGTGGTAGTTTCAAACTCAGGAGGGTTGCCGGAGGTCGTGTCGCACGATTTCAGCGGAACAGTCACTTACGCAGACAGTCCTGACAGCCTTGCCTGGGGCATTCTTCGCGCTCTTCACGATCCGGAATTCGCCAAAAAAATGGCGGCTAAAGCGTATATCAAGACCCAACAAGTTTTCAATTGGGATTTAATTGCCGCCCAGACCGACAAAGTCTATGCTCAAGTCTGGTCGGAATACTGCTCAAGTCCCTGGTAATTGATCCATTCGAGGAACTTTTCGTACCCGAAAGGATATACTATTATTATAAGCGCTTTGAATGCGCCGTCAAATAGACAGATGAAGGACTACTTTGAAAATGCAAAACAAAATGCTATCTACCTACTTCGCAACTTTTGCAGGGATTTCGTTTTTTTTAGGAATTCAGACCAGTTCAAGTGCGGACGAAAAACAGTTGAAGGCGCACGGTCCTATAAAATGGACCGGGTCCCTCGAAAATGCGAAGAAAACCGCTTTGAAGAGCCACAAACCGGTAATGGTGGATTTCTGGGCTACTTGGTGCGGTCCCTGCAAACAGATGCTAGCCACCACCTATAAAGATAAAAAAGTCTTTGAGAAATCGAAACAGTTTATACCAGTCCTTATCAATGTAGACGAATCTCCCGAGATAGCAAAGAAATTCAAAATTGATGGAATTCCGGTATTATTGTTCTTGGATTCAAAAGGCAACATTATCGAACAGACTAAGGGTCTACAGAACAGCGGAGAAGTTTTGAAAATGATGTCAAACGCCTTGAAGA
This sequence comes from Chthonomonadaceae bacterium, assembly GCA_043757795.1. Taxonomy (GTDB): domain Bacteria; phylum Armatimonadota; class Chthonomonadetes; order Chthonomonadales; family Chthonomonadaceae; genus JAYVOT01. Next base: position 1,368 of record JAYVOT010000474.1, read on the forward strand.
AGAATAAGTGACTCATGCTACGCACTCCGAAGGACGAAATGTCCGGGTGTTGAAAACACACTGTTCGTGAGATTCAGAGTCTGGGCTGTCGGGGTTTGGAAGCGCTCTGCGCTTGACCGGGTGTTGAAATGAAAACACCTGGCACAAAAATGTGCATCCTGAGGACACGAGATTCCGGGGTCTCAAAAACCAACCTATTTGCGTCAAGTTTGAAGGTCCAGCGTAGCTATGTCCGAAAAACGCTTCCGCCAACGGCGCATTTGAAAAGCGGCTCTGCCCGATGTGACGATTCGCATCTCTCTTACTCCCCCTTCTCCCGCAGCGCGGGAGTAGGGGGTCGGAGGGATGAGGGCTTCACGCCGATGGCGCAAGTGAAAAAAGGAAGCCTTCGGCGTTTCTCACGTCCAGAGAACGACTATTCATTTGCCGGGTGTTTTCAACACACGGATTTGTAGGTTGCGTAAAGTGAATAAGTGATCCAAGCCGAAGAGACGTTGGATTGTAACCCTGCTTCTGGAATTGAGAAGTCAGCCTTCGCGGGTTGAGAGTGAGTTGCACCGATTGCTGAGTCCGCGTAGTCGATCTTTTCAATTCCAGCGGGGGAATCTTGTCCGTCCGACCTTAAGCGCAAAGTCCGCAAAATAAGTTCTTCGTATTCCGCTTTTCATTCTTCCTATTTATGGAGTCATTCGCACCAATGCAATTCCGATCAATCGCTTCCTTATCGTCGCTTGTGGCAAGTCTTGTTTTGGCTTGCTCCATTACTCCCGCAGTTGGCGACACTCCCGCGTCATCCAGGAAATACGATCCGCCAAAGACAGTTCTCATTCTCCCAAGCAACCTTCCGGCTCCTTTCGCAACGCCTTCTGCAAACAGAGGGCCAAGTTTGGTTGCAAAGCCTGATGACGTTGAACTCAGCCTCCCACCGGGATTCAAGGCGGAGATATTCGCCGAGGGGCTGAATAATCCTCGAAACATGGCGGTTGCCCCGAATGGAGACCTCTTTGTGGTGGAATCTGGACCGAATCGAATTACGGTGTTGCGTGATTCGAAAGGTTCCGGTAAGGCGGATATGCGAGAGGTGTTTACGGAAAAATTGAATCTCCCTTACGGGATCGCCTTTTGGAAAGACTCTCTCTACGTCGCAAACACGGACTCCATCCTTAAATTTCCCTATCGTTCCGGAATGATGAAGGCGGAACAGCCTTCTGAAACGGTGGTTTCAGACATTCCCGGCAAAGGATATCATGGTCATTGGGCGCGCGACCTTGTTTTCAATCCGAAAAACGGTAAAATGTATCTGTCCATCGGCTCTGAACACGACCTTGCGGAAGACCCGCTTCCAAGAGCGACCATCACTGAATTCAATGCGGACGGCACAGGAAGAAGAGTGTTCGCGACCGGCATCCGAAATCCTTCCGGCAAGGCGTTCAATCCTGCTACCGGGGAACTCTGGACCACCGTAAACGAGCGCGACGGCATGGGTGACGATCTCTGCCCTGACTACGTCACGTCAGTGAAGGACGGCGGATTCTACGGCTGGCCGTACTTCTACATTGGCCCGCATCAGGATCCTCGCATGCCTGAAAAACCCGATCTGAAAGCTAGCGTCGTGACTCCGGACGTGCTCGTCACTCCGCACTCCGCTGCTCTGGGCATCGCTTTCTACACAGGTAAAATGTTCCCGAAAGAGTATCGCGGAGACGCGTTTGTCGCGCTTCACGGCTCATCCAACCGCTTAAAACGAACGGGATACAAGATCATTCGAATCCCAATGAAAAAAGGTAAACCCATTGGCGGTTACCAGGATTTTGCCTCTGGTTGGATGCTCGGCGAGGACATCAGCGCCGTGTGGGGTCGCCCTGTCGGGGTTGTCGTAGGCAAGGACGGATCGCTTTTTGTGTCCGATGACGGCGCAAATCGAATTTGGCGAATTTTTTACTCTAAATGAATCGTCTATAGTTTGTGAACGTCGTCGAATACTCCAGTTTTCGCTTGTCGACGCAGAGTACCCGCTTCAACTTGAATTAAGAACCGAAAGAGAATGGATTCTCTTGAATTGAAAGGCAAACTCCCGAAATGAACATTAAATCGCTTCTCGCCGGCGCACTCTTCGCCCTCACGCTTTTCGCAACTCCCGCCCTTGTTCGAGCTGATGATCCGCCTGTAATTGTCAAGGCGGACGCAAAGCCTATCACTATCGTTCGAACTTACAAAGTCGGCGACTCTCACAGGTACGTAACTTTAGTTAAGGCTAATGTCGGGGGCATGGAAGGCGTCATCAATGGCGCGCAGAAGACCGTTGTCAAAGAGATCAAAAAGGATGGCTCTGTCGTACTTACCCATGAAGCGGAAGAATCCAAAATGGAATTTGGCGGCAATGTCCAAAATCAGCCTGCGACAAAACCCTCATCGGAAACTCGAGACAAATTCGGTAAGCTTATTGACTACACTCCTTCCGAAGATGCGATGATTCCCTGGACTCCTGAAATCCAAAAACTAATAAGATCAATCACCGAAGTTATCTTAAACGGAAAAGAAGTTAAAGCAGGTGAATCATGGGAAACGGAAATCATCAACCCTGCTGTAAAAGATAATACATTCAAAGTCAAAACAACCTATGTCGGTACGGACAAAGTTGAAGACGTCGAGTATTTGAAAGTCGAACAGAACGTTTCCGTTGAAGTCGATGACACGGGGACTAAAATGACCATCAAATCGGTACACTGGCTAAAGCCGTCCGACGGATCGCTGTTCAAATCTCTGGCTACAATCAAAGGGTTGCCTACGACATTCGGTTCACTGGACATGGATCAGACTTTCAAACTGGCTAAGCCGGAAGAGAAAAAAGAGAAATCCGACAAGTAGGGAAACTCAATCATACTCTTAACAACCCTATCAAGAGCATGTAAGCTGCATGTTCAGTATGAAAGGCAAACTCTTCAAATGACTATTAAATCTCTTCTAGCGGGCGCACTCTTCGCCCTCACGCTTTTCGCATCTCCTACCCTTGCTCGAGCTGACGATCCGCCCGTCGTTGTCAAGGCGGACGCGAAGCCTGTCACCATCGTTCGCACGTACAAAGACGGAGAGTCTCGGCGATACTCCATTCAAATTAAAGCGAACGTAATGGGAATGGACATCGTGATCACCGGCGGTCAAAAAATCACCGTCAAAGAGTTGAAAAAAGACGGCTCGGTTGTCTTAAGTACCGAAGCTGAAGAAGGCAAAATGGAGATTGCAGGAAATCCCCCTCAACCTCAGCCCGCTTCAAAACCTGCAACGATCACTCGAGACAAGTTCGGCAAACTTGTTGATGTTGTGCCTTCAGAGGATCAGCAAACAGTCTGGAGTCCTGAGATTCAAAAGTTGATCTTCTCCATTGGAGAAGTTCTCTTGAACGGTAAAGAGGTCAAACAGGGCGAATCCTGGGAGACTGAACTTTCAAATCCCGCCTTGAAAGACAAGACTTTCAAAGTCAAAACCACTTTTGTGGGAACCGACAAGGTGGAAGAAGTCGAGTATCTCAAAATCGAACAGAATGTGTCCGTGGAGGTAGACGCTGACGGAGCGAAAATGACTATGAAAACTGTTCAGTGGTTGAACCCGAAAGACGGCTCAGTTTTCAAAGCGGTTACGAATGTCAAAAATATTCCCGCAAGTTTGGGACCAATAGACTTCGATCAAACTATCAAACTGGCGAAACCGGAAGAGAAAAAAGAGAAAACCGACAAGTAGTCGTCATGAGTCGAAACGTCCCTATCGCACTGGAGCAGTAGGGACGTTTCTTGCGATTTGGTAGAACGGGATGTAAGCAAAAAACTATGAAAAAAACACGATTGCAGGTTTCCGCATCCAGCCTAACCTCTCTCCTCCTGATGGCGCTCCCCTTTTTCGCCTTAGCGGACGAACCGAAAGAAGACAACTCCAAAGTCGTTCCGGTAGAGAAGCCGATCAAGCTCGTACGAAGCTACAAACTGGACGAGATGGTTCATTACGACGTCAAAATGAAGATGACGATCGCAGGGGCTGAAATTCTCATTGCGACAGGGAACAAGATCACCGCTAAAGAGTTGAAGAAAGACGGGACATTCATGCTCGTCGAAGATCCGGACATCATGAAGATTACCGCAGGAGGCAAGGAATCCAAGGCTCCGGGTAGCAAGCCCTGGAAAGAGTTTCGAGACAGTCGAGCGATTTTGAAAGACTATATCGTCGATGACGACCCCTCTGCCATCACTTCTCCCAACGGACTGAAGCTCGTCGCTTCCGTCAGCGAAATTATCTTACCGGAAAAAGAGGTCAAATCCGGCGAATTTTGGGAAACGGAGTTGGACAACCCGACTAGACCCGACAAGAAATTCAAGATCAAGACAATGTTTCTAGGCAGCGAGAAAATCGACGGCGTCGATTATATGAAGCTGGACCAGAATGTTGAAGTCGCCTTTGAGATCGAATCCTCCAAACTCAAATATCACTTGATCGCCTGGGTGGATACGACAAACGGACAGATGTTCAAAGTGAAAGGCGATCTGAAAGGTTTGCCGACGCAATCCGGCGGACTAAACTGGCTTATCGACATGCAACGCTCAAAACCGAAATAGAAGGAAGAGGTTTGAACCGCGAACTACGCGAAAAAATGCTGGATGCAAACGGATGCATTTTGAGCAACATAGTCGAGACCTAGACGGGAATCGCCGTCTGACGCTACAGCAGTCTTGTCATACGAGCAGTGAAATTAGTCCCAAAAGTCATTTATAATGAGCGCTGAATGAGCCAAGCAGCGAAAGCCGTGCAATGGGAGCCAAGCGGAAGCCGTGTAATTTATTGCGCGGCTCGCAATCCTTAGATTCGCCCGAAGAATCGCCCGGGGCTAAATATTTTCGTTGAATCCAATTTCTCTTTCAGGGCTTTGTGCAAAAGGAAATCCCCTCTCTTCTCGCCCCAGACTTCTATTCCGGAAGCGATTGGAGAGGACGTATCGAGTTTTGTCCACAAGAGGTTTGCGCCTTTCGGTACGCTGTTTTGAACGCATTTCAGATGATCTTCAGTTAGTTCCGGCAGCGCGAGCGAGAGCGTCCCGGTTTCGCAAATCGCGGTGAGAAGA
>JAYVOT010000475.1:0-1772 GCA_043757795.1 Chthonomonadaceae bacterium
GTCGGGAGGAATTAAGGTAGAACAGAAGCGCAGGATCAAAAAGTAGATCAATACTGTACGCCTTTGGCGATAGAGGGGAGGAGAACAAACAATGAATCTGAAAAATTTCGACATTGCGCACGATACCTATGTCAACGTTCTTGCCATCTCTTTTTATGCTGAACACCTGTTTAGGAAACATGCCTTGCAAACATCCAACCCAATTATTTGCGAACCTCTCTAGCTCTTCACTGACGCATTTCCACACGCTTCATCCGCATCTAGCTTCATTTTAACTCTGTAACTCAAATTTCATATCCAATATTGAATACTGCCTGGTCGTTTCCTTCCATGCCTGAACGGCATTAGAGCTAATTTCAACCTCTCTCGTCAGAATCCAGCGGAAATCCGGAACGGTAAAATCGTTTCCATGCCTGAACGGCATTAGAGCTAATTTCAACTTGGGATGATGGAACTCGTGTTTTTCTGCTCAAGCCACGTTTCCATGCCTGAACGGCATTTGAGCTAATTTCAACCTCACCCAATGGGAATGGGAGATACGTCGCTTTATCGTTTCCATGCCTGAACGGCATTAGAGCTAATTTCAACGGCATGTCAACGATACTAACGTCAACCTCAGTGGAACGTTTCCATGCCTGAACGGCATTAGAGCTAATTTCAACACGATACGTCTACTCTCTTACTTTCTTGAAAAAACGTTTCCATGCCTGAACGGCATTAGAGCTAATTTCAACCTTGCGGGATACGGTCTTGTATATCAAGTCCTGTAGGGTTTCCATGCCTGAACGGCATTAGAGCTAATTTCAACATTGAGGATGTCAACGAAGAAACAAGAAAAGACATCGAGGTTTCCATGCCTGAACGGCATTAGAGCTAATTTCAACGCCTGTTGTAAAAACGGTAGAAAGGGAGGTGATAAAAGAGTTTCCATGCCTGAACGGCATTAGAGCTAATTTCAACGCTCTATCTCGATTTTCCTTCTCAAAAACGCTAACGTTGTAAAATTATTTGAAAAAGAACCCTACCCAACAGATTTTACCGCTATTTGAAACTCCGTTGCTATTGAATCGAAACGCTGACGAATCTTTTTTGCAGTGATTTTTCTGGTTAGCGTTTCATAAAAATTAGATAATTCTGAGGTTTGAAATGACTGCATCCGGCTGCCTGCCCAGCATTTCAACTCCTTCGAGGCAGTTGCGACAAACAGGATAGAGCCGAAGACTGTCGCCCGAATCGATGTACTGCGCGGATTGGCTCAATATTTTTTTGACTTCTGTTCGAGAAAGTTCGGCTTCGAAAACGCTCTTTTGAATTCGCGTTCCAAAGTCTAAAAGCAGATTAGCGAGTTTTGTTCGATGGTTGTCGTCGGTCACATCGTAGGCTATGATGTATCTCATGTTCTTTGTCGCCTATCTCGCGAGATATGGCTCGTATTCGCTATCGCCTTCAACGGCGCCTCTCATTCTGCGCGCCTGGCGATGCAGCAGCCCTCGAAAGTTCGTCCGGACTCCCGATTGTTTCTCTTCAAACTCTACATCGAGTGTTTTGTGATAGAACTCAAGGTAGATCGGACGCCCTGCATCGTTCAAATAGACTCCGCCCTCTCCTCGATCCTGAAAGTGATTTTTGTTCAAAACGCCTCGATTGACCAGACTCAAAACCAGTCGGTCCACCACAGGCTGACGAAACTCCTCCAGGATGTCCAGCGCAAGAGAGGGACGTCCGTAATCCAGCTCGTGCAATACGCCCACATGAGGGTCCATTCCCTGTGC
>JAYVOT010000476.1:0-1772 GCA_043757795.1 Chthonomonadaceae bacterium
CCAAAGCAAGACGCACCGGAGATAAGAGTTGAATTTTTAGGGGCGGAGGACGGTTTTGCTGTGGGGACGCAGAGTTTTACAACGCTTTGCATCGTTCGAAACGTGGGGAGTTCGCCTCTGCCGCAAGGGACGTTGCGCCTGCGATGTTATACCCTTGCAAATCTGGACTACCTCGACGGACAGTTGCGTCCCCTCGTTCCCCCGCTCGCTCCGAATCAATCCGCGTCGTTTCGTTGGCGCCTGGCTCCCACAAGTTCGTCTGCTCCGCTCACTTTCGCTGCATTCATAGAGAGAAGCGATCCCGGCAAAGGAGAGAATTCCAACTCTTCCGGAGGCGGCTCCGTTCAGTCCAGTTCCAGCGATTCCGGAATCGTAACCTTGCCGACTGTCAAAACCGCTTCGATCCCTCACTTCTCTGCAAATCCCAAGTTTCTCTCCGGGCTTGGAAACTGGGGGAAAATCCCGCAAGCGATCGCCCAAGAGGATGAAGCCTGGGTTGGAAATGATCGCGTTTTCGTTCATGCGCTTGCCGCCAATGGAGGCATTCCTATTTTGACGCTGGTTGCAAAGGACGGCGCACAGTGGAAACAAATCGCTCTCGTTTCGTCCCTTGCGGTAGTCAATTCCGGCGAGGACGGGCAGATCGCCTGGAGGGAGACTTTCAAATGGCGCAGTTCTGAAAGACGATCGGACAAAGATTCCGCCGTTCTTACGCTTATTGGAACCGTAGGGAGCAGATGGAGCGCGACGCTTACTTTGGAAGCGAAGCGGGATACCGGCGCTGTCAATGGAAGATTGAAACTGACTGCCAGGAGAAATCTGCGTTGTTTCGGAGTGCAGTTGCCTCGGCTTGTCGCAGAGAAGGAGAGTTCCTCTCCAACTCCCAAAGCGGACGGCGTAGGGCAAGTTCTCCCGCCGGAACCCTCCACGATGGCGGATACTGAGCGGATGTCCGCGTCGCATGTCGGCTCGACGACATTCGGAATGACCTGGAATTCAAGGTCGCCTTTTGCAAACTGGCGGTCGTCGCGCCTTCCTGTCGGAGACCCGGAACGCACTGAGGTGTTGGGAGGACAATGGGATTCGGATTCGCGAGGAGAGATGGTAGCGGCGGGCGATGTCTTGGAGTTTAAATTCCGTATTTTCGCTTTCGGACCTAGCTTCACGGTTCGGGACGCGATGCGTTTTGCTCTTCCGTAGATTGTCGCTCTCAGGAAGGAAACGTCATGGATGAAATAGCGCGGTACAATCGGGACAGATGGGACAAATTAGCGGATGCGAATGCCCTCTTTACTAGACCTGCACTCGATTTGGATGCGAACTCCGCCCTGTTGAAAGTGGACGAAGAGGGTCTTTTCGGCGAGATCGCAGGCAAACGCGTTCTCTGCTTAGCCTCCGGCGGCGGGCAACAGTCGGCGGCTTTCGCCCTCTTAGGAGCCGACGTCACTGTTTTCGACCTTTCACCTGTGCAATTGGAGCGGGACAAACAGGCTGCGGTCAGCTACGGATTGAACATAAAAATGGTTGAAGGAGATATGCGGGACTTAAGCGCTCTTGAACCCGCCTCTTTCGATCTGGTATTTCAACCCTACTCTATCAACTTCGTTCTTGATGCCCGTGTGGTCTTTAAAGAGGTTTCGAAAGCGCTTCGCCCCGGCGGCATCTACTATTTCGCTATCGGCAACCCCTTTTTCGCAGGCGCTACGGAACGAGATTGGGACCCGAACTCAAAGGGATACCTCTTGAAAACGCCCTATCTTGACGGGACTAAA
>JAYVOT010000477.1:0-1771 GCA_043757795.1 Chthonomonadaceae bacterium
TCGGCGCGTCGAAGCCCTCCGTTAGTAGGTCCGCGTTTAGCAAAATCTTTATCTCTCCGCGCTTGAAGGCCTCTTTGATGCGCTTGAACTCTTTGACCGGAGTATTTCCGCTCACGAAAGCAACGTCGGTTCGCCCTTCCCGGTTGAATGCTGCTACGAGCGCCTCGGCAATCTTCGTCGTTCCGCAAAACATAACCGCCTGTCTGTCGGCAAAATTCTCCTTGCAGTGTTCGACAATCTTCTTTTGGAAAGTTGGATCCGACATAATAGCTTGAGTAAAGCCGCCCATGTCGAGCTCGCCGTTGCCCTCTTTCTTGACGGCGCTGATGTCAGTCTCTACCTCGAGAATTCGCGGTTTGGCTGCACGAATAAGCGGAGGATCCCGTTTGATTGCTTCTTTGTATCCGAGCTGAAAGATTTTTTCGGCGATCAAGCTGAGGTCTTTCGTGTCGTCGTACTTCGGCGTAGCGGTGAAGAGAAACCAGTTGGTGTGTTTTGACGGTTCTAGGTCGTTGCGCATCCCTTGGAAGGTTTTCACTCGCGATTCCGAGAGCATATAGTGTGCTTCGTCAACGAAGACGGCATCAACGTTTCCGCTCTGAACCAAACGCCGGATCTCAGTATCCTTGTCGAAAAGTTGATTGTGGCTCGTAATGATAATTTTCGTATCATTGCCGACGCATCCACTCTTGATGATGAGGTGCTTCACCGTTTCGTCAGCGTCCGAGGCGACTATTCCTATATTCCCCTTGAGCTCCGGAAAATTTTCGACAAGGTCCCCAACAAATTGTTCAATGAGGTTCAACTTCGGAACCGCAACAATGATGTTCCCGGAAAGCTTTCTCTGCTCCAACGGCATGTCCGCGGTTGCGTTGGCAGAAATGCCGGAGAGACCGCGAATGATTGCGGCCTGTATGAGTGATTTTCCGGTTCCGGTTGCCGCTTCGTACAAGAGCGCGTTACCAGTGGGCTTTTGATTCAGGCGTCTGTCGGTTGCGTCCAGCGCTTCCGATTGATGATGCCTCGGCGGTTTTCCCCGCTCATCCAACGAAACTGTATCCCATTCGAATTGAGCGTCGGAGACCCCAATGTGGGATAGTCCGTTTTGCGCGTTGAGCGCGATTCGGTGCTCGGCCAGGAGACCCTTTGCCAGCTGGAAAGCCTTTCCGCGCTCGGGGGCTGCCTCGCCCCGCGAGGGGGAACGCAGGGACCCGAATTCCAGTATGAACTCGCGCGGTCCCATCGTTTCGAGTAATCTGCTAACTGTCGTGCTGCTACTTTGGGCGCGTTCAGTTGCCGCAAGCATGGCGTCCTGAATCAGACCCATCGCGTCGTGCAGAGCCTTGAGGGCCGTTCCACTTAGCTCAATGCCACCTGCTTTTCCGCCGGATCGTTCGTAGGTACTTGCGATGTTGGCTTCGTACTCACCGAATACGGTCCGCGCTAGGTTGATTGCTTCTACCGAATCGGTTCCCGTAAGGTCATTGATTCGCGCTGCAGTCTCCGACTGGCTGGGCGAATGCAGGGCGGAAGCGACGAGGAAGTCGAGAATGGTTTCGGCGTTAACCAGGTTTTCGGAGGGTGTGTCGAGTTTAGTGCCGCGCGTGAGTGGTGCACCGATGAGCTCTTGCGCAAGCTCTACTTCTCTCGCGAGCGGTAATCCGGTGTGCAAACCTATGTCCGGAAGGTAGAGGTCCAATTCCGGCGTGGCTGTACCAGGGCTAATGGGTAGAACATTCGCGAGCATCTAGGAAGTTATGCTCGCTTGCGT
>JAYVOT010000478.1:0-6449 GCA_043757795.1 Chthonomonadaceae bacterium
CTCTTGCGAAAACCTATCCTCATGACGTAACCGATTATGACAGCGTTCCTGCTCTCTTTCAACAAATAGCGCGCGATCTCGGCGGGTTGGACCTTGTGATCTACGCTTCCGGAATAATGCCTCCGATCGCGGAGGGAGAGTACTGTTTCGATAAAGACAGGCAAATGATCGAAGTCAACCTTCTGGGCGCAATTGCCTGGCTCAACGAAGCTGCCCGACGTTTCGAGATCGCAAAAGAAGGAACCATTGTGGGCGTCTCTTCCGTAGCAGGAGAGAGAGGTCGGCGGGGCATGCCCGCCTACTGCACCTCGAAAGCCGCTCTAACGACCTATTTGGAAGCCTTGAGAAATAGAGTGTCGCGAGCCGGGGTGAAGGTGGTCACTGTCAAACCCGGTCCCGTTGTCACGCCAATGACCAGAGATCTGGGCAAAATGCCTCTGCAAATTTCAGCGGAGTCAGCGGCAAGCCAGATTCTTTCAGCAGCGCGAAAAGGCTCCTCGAACGCCTATGTTCCTGGAACATGGAAGCTTATATTCCTTATAATAAGGAATATGCCATCCGCTATCTTCAGAAAGTTGAACTTTTAGAAACCTTTTTAAATGAGCATGATCGAACTTCAGTCGCCGCAAAAGGTGAAACTGACGCTAGCCCGACCGGATCCGAATTCGCCCCTACCCCACGATCGCCTGGAAACCGTGGAGAGTTGGGGAATGAATGTGCGGTCGCTTGCCTACGTCTATCGCCCTTCAACACTCGAAGGCTTGCAAGAGGTCTTCGAGACGGCTAGGTTGCATGAGGTGAAAGTCGCTCTTCGCGGCGGAGGCAGAAGCTACGGCGACGCAGCGATGACCTCGGATCACATTTTGCTCGACCTGACGCGAATGAACCGGATATTGAACTGGAATCCCAGGACGGGAATCATAATCGTTGAACCGGGAGTGAGCCTCAAGCAGTTGTGGCAACACGCCATTGGAGACGGTTGGTGGCCCCCCGTCGTTTCCGGAACGATGTTCGTCACGATCGGCGGCGCAGTGGGAATGAACTACCACGGCAAGAACAATTACAAGATGGGACCGATCGGCGATCACGTCATCGAGTTCGATTTGCTCTTGTCCTCCGGTGAAATAATGACCTGCAGTCGAGACCGAAACAGAGAGCTTTTTTTCTCCGCTATCGGCGGCTTCGGGATGCTCGGTTGTTTTGTCAGCATCACTTTGCAGATGAAAAAAGTCTACAGCGGATTGCTGAAAGTCAAAGCCTACGCAACCCGCAATTTCTCGCATATCATCGAAGAATTCGAGTCCGGCAGACATCATGCGGACTACCTGGTGGGATGGATCGACTGCTTTGCAAAAGGCGCTTCCATCGGCAGAGGACAGGTTCATGAAGCGTTCTATCTTCATAACGGAGAAGATCCCAATCCCGCACAAACTCTGCGAGTGGAGAATCAAGAGTTGCCGGACACGATCCTCGGCATTCTTCCGAAATCCGTAATGTGGCGCCTGATGAAGCCGGTTTCAAACGACCTCGGAATGCGCCTTCTCAATCAAGCGAAGTTTACGGCGTCCAACCTCGGCGGACACGAGAAAACTTTCACGCAGTCCCACGCAGGATTCGCTTTCTTGTTGGACTACGTTCCGAACTGGAAATTCGTATACAAACCCGGCGGACTCATTCAGTATCAAAGTTTCATTCCGGCGGAGACAGCGGAGAACTGTTTCACAAAGCAGATAGAGTTGTGCCATCAGGCAGGGATCGTTCCCTACCTCGGGGTTTTCAAGCGGCATCGCAAAGACGAGTTCCTGATGACGCACTCCGTAGACGGCTACTCGTTCGCGCTCGACTTTCCCGTGACGAAGCGTAATCGAGAAAGTTTGCAAAGACTGACTATGAACTTGAATGAAGTCGTATTAGCGGCAGGAGGACGATTCTACTTCGCGAAAGACAGTTCGCTAGACAGTAAAACTGCGGAGGCTTATCTGGGGGCGGAGACGATCAAGCGTTTTGCGGAGTTGAAGAGAAAGTATGATCCGTCTGGAGTTCTGGAAACGGATCTCTCTCGTCGGTTGTTCGGGGATTGGGTTGCGGAGCGACAATAAAACGTCTGAATATCGGCTCGATTTCTAGTGGAATGCAGGTGAAAAAATGGCTGTCCTGAATTTGGCGCGTCGCGGCAAAACGATAGAAGAGTTGGAAGCGAACGAGGACTTCTACCCCTCTTCGGACGGAGAACCATTGGGAGAGACTGACAAACATGCCTGGGCTATCCGCCACTTTCTTGATATGTTGACCACGTTTTACCATGAACAGGAAGAGGTCTACGTCGCGGGAAACAACTTCTTCTATTTTGAGAGAGGGGATCCTTCGGCAGTCGTCTCTCCGGACGTCTACGTGGTATTCGAAGCAGGCAAAGAGCTTCGTGACTCCTACAAGCTCTGGGAAGAGAACGCATTGACGCCGAACGTCGTGATCGAATTCACCTCCAAGAAGACGAAGCGAGTCGATACCGGCAAGAAGCGTAGGATATATTCCGAAGTCCTGAAAGTCCCGGAATACTTCCTATTCGATCCGCAGGGCGACTACCTGACTCCGAGGTTGATGGGATTAAGCCTGCATCAGGGCGAGTACAGAGAGATGAAACCCAATCAGCAGGGCAGGCTAGTGAGCAGCCAGCTTGGATTGGAGTTCTATGCGGACGGCGATCTTCTGCGAATCTTTGATCCCATCACCGGCAATACGCTCAAAACGCACTATGAAACGACCAAGTCGGAGGAAGCGTTCCAACTGATCGCTGAACATGAGAGGCGCGAAAAGGAAGAGTTTCTATTAAAGGCGGAGAGTGAGATTCAGGAGTTGAAGGCGAAACTAGCCGAGTTACAAAGAAATGCCGGCCTCAGCGACGATCAAACATGAGATTTATGCCGTCAATTTAGCGAATAAGAGTGATATATGAGCTTAGGCGGACCAAGACTCCGAATCTAAAGAAACGATATAAGAAAGCAGATGCCCTTATGAAAGGCGACCTTTGACGATTCCCATTGACGAACCAACCGACATGACCGGCAAAGTGTGCATGATTACAGGATCGACCGCCGGAATCGGGAAGGTGACGGCTCTGGAGCTAGCGAAGATGGGCGCAACCGTCATCATCGTCGCAAGAAGTCGGCAACGCGGGAGACCTGCGCTGCGTTTCGTTCAAGAGGGTTCCGGCAGCGAGAAAATCGAACTGATGTACGCCGACCTCTCTTCAATCGCTTCGATCCAAAAACTCGTCGAGAATTTCCGAAAGAAGCATTCAAGACTAGACGTCTTGATAAACAACGCTGCGGTGGTTCCTAAAGAGCGTGAACTATCGTTGGACGGATATGAAATGCAGTTTGCGGTCAACCATCTGGCTCCTTTCTGCTTGACTAATTTGATGCTGGATATTTTGAAAGCGACGGAAGGCGCAAGAATCATCAACGTCTCCTCCGAAGCGCACAATCGAGCGAGACTGGATTTTGACAACTTGCAGTCGGAAAAGAAATACTCTCCTTTCAGCGCTTACGGAATGTCGAAACTGGCGAATATCTATTTCACTTACGCTTTGGCGCAAAGGCTTAAAGGGACGGGGGTCACAGTCAATGCGCTCCATCCCGGCGTGATCCGCTCCGAACTGATCCGGCAGATGCCGATCTGGTACGAATGGATTTTCAATTGGTTTGCAAAACCGACCGACGACGGATCCGAAGGTCCAGTCTATTTGGCTTCCTCTCCGCAAGTAGCCGGGGTTTCCGGGAAGTATTTCTCCGGCAAACTGGAGACGAAATCCTCTCCTGCCTCCTACGATGAAGTTGCCGGCGAGAAGCTTTGGGAATTAAGCGAACGATTGTGCGATATTGAGAGTTTGCACGGGACGTCTTCCAAGACGCCTACGCCTTGAAAAGGATGTCGATGATAGATACCGGAAGCCGCAATTCAAAGGTGAGCCTTATCAACCTGGGATGCGCAAAAAACGAGGTCGATTCAGAAGAGATGCTCGGATTGCTTTCGCAAGAGGGCTACGAAGTTGAGACGAGTCACAACTCCAAGGGGGTAGGTCGCGACACGGATGTAGTTGTGATCAACACCTGCGCTTTCATTGATTCGGCTAAAGAGGAGTCGATCAATACGATTCTGGAAGCCCTTCAACGCAAAGAGCGAGGCGAAATCCGCAAAGTCGTCGTGACCGGATGCCTCGTGCAACGCTATGCGAAAGAGTTGCAAGCGGAGATGCCGCAGGTCGACGCTTTCATCGGGACAGGGCAGATTCCTTCGATCACGCAGGTCGTTGGCCAGTCGTTGATACGTCCGGGCCAAATTTTGGAGATTTCGGAAAAACCGCATCATCGTTGGGTGGACAAGCCGACTCGCGTGCGAATGGGCTTCCCCTGGATGGCGTATCTGAAACTCTCCGAAGGTTGCGACCACGCCTGCACTTTTTGCGCCATTCCTTCTTTCAGAGGGAAGCACGTCAGCAAGCCGATGGAGAAAATCATCGAAGAAGCGCATCAGCTGGCGGCGCAAGGCGTTTTGGAATTGAACTTGATCGCCCAGGATTCAACTCAGTACGGCTACGATCTCTATGGCAAAATGAAACTGCCGGAGTTGCTCAAAGAGCTTTCGCTGGTAGACGGAATCAAGTGGATTCGGCTTTTCTATTGCTACCCTTCGCGAGTCAATCGGGGAGTCATCGAGGCAATAGCGACGACCCCGAAAGTTTGCCATTACATCGACATGCCCCTGCAACACGCGGACAACGAGATGTTGCGAGCGATGCGAAGACCGATGACGTATGACGGCTACCTGAAACTGCTTGCCGAATTCAGGGCGGCCGCCCCCAATGTGGCGATTAGAACGACGTTCATCGTAGGTTTCCCGGGAGAGACGAAAGAGCAATTCCACACGCTCGAAAGATTCGTGGAGGAGGCGCAGTTTGATAGAGTTGGAGTATTCGAGTACTCCGTGGAAGAGGGAACTCCGAGCGCGGAGATGGAGCCGAAAGTCAGCTCCCGAACGAAACGCGCCCGAAAAGAGGCGCTGATGAAACGACAGCAGTCGATTTCGCAAGCGTGCAATGCAAGGTGGTTGGGACGAGAGATGGAGATACTCATCGAAGGGCGCTCCGCTCTCGAATTTACGACCGCGATAGGGCGCTCTTTTAGAGACGCTCATGAAATCGACGGACAGGTTTTTGTGAAACGTTGCGACGCACTGCCGGGAACTTTCGTGAAAGCGAGAATCACCGAGGCGCAACCTTACGATCTGATAGCGGAACTGATTTAGACGCAGACCCGAACGAAGCGCGAGTTGCAATGTTTTCGACTCGACGTTCTCATTCGATAGACAACGAATCAATCAATAGACGGCTCTGCGCCCAATTATAGATGCGGATGGAGGGGGAATTTTGGCGACATCAACGATGGCGAAAACTAAAGCGCCTATGACGGAAGAGCAGACGGCTTCCATGTTTGCGGGAACGCTGATCTATAAGGCTTTGCTGGAAGCGGGGGAGCCGCTCAAAGCGAACGATATCGCAAAAATGGTCGGACGCGCGGACTTTGATTCGAAATTGACAAGAGTGGCTCTTGTCACGAACCCGCACATGACGGCAGTGGACAGAAAATGGACTCTCTGGAGCCGCTATCTGGACTCCCGCAGAACGTTGGATTTCAACCTGCAGAGAGTCCTCAACGCCTTCGGTCAGCCTGTCCAACTTCCGCTCCTCGCAAACGAGTTGCATTCGATCTACGGCAGACCGATGGAAATCTACGAAGAGATGCTCGAGCGAATGACGAAGGACTCGGATCACTTTTTCACCGTAGGCAAAAATTCGGTGGCGCTCAGCAGCTGGCTTTTGGACACCGAAGCTGAAATCGACGACGAAGTGCTTTTTGACAACTTCATCCGAGACGAGGAGATCGCAGAGTCTGAAGCGGCTGCGAAATCTTCCGGAATTAGCGCAGGATCCCCGGAATCCATCGGCGCCTTTTTGAACGCGTTCAATAAACCGGTTCGCGCTAAAGTCGCGCAGTACCTTGCATGGAGATCCGACAAAGAGGGCTTCAACGCGAAGACGTTTTACGAAAATCTCTTCCTTCATAGCGGCGGACAGGCTCTCATGGACGGAACTTGGATCGGCACGGAGTACGCAAAAACTCTGGCTGGGAACTTCGCCATATTAGCGCAACAAGAGGTCAGCGACACCGCGGAGGCGGAAGCGCAAGAGGCGGCAAAACCGCTCGTCATCCGCGATTCAGATCTCGAAACGCTAATCGACATGGTTTTGGACAACGAAGAGACTTCTCATGCCGCTCAAATGTTGGAAGACGTCTTTGAGGTCATGCCGGATTTCCGAACCTATGAAGGCGATTTGAATACCGTCATAGCGGCGTTGGCAGCCGATGATCGAGTGATCTGGCTGGGAACGG
>JAYVOT010000479.1:0-1771 GCA_043757795.1 Chthonomonadaceae bacterium
AGGCGAGTTGCCAATTCGCAAATATCATCTGATGGCAGGCAAGACGGAGATCGATACGCTGGACGGGAGGTGAAGTTTTGCGTAAAGCTAACGCCTAAACGCGCTACGATCTCCCCGAATGACCCCTCCGCCTTTTCGATCTCTTCCAGAGTAGTTTTTTTGACAAGAGAGAAATGCGTTCGAGAGATTAAGGCAGACTTGCAACTTTGCAACATATCTCTTCGGTGCGAGGAGTAACCTCGCTAGTTTGAGTCCTGTGCGTCCTTTTATCTTCTCAAACGCGCTACGATCTCCCCGAAAACTTCCGTCGTTTTTTCGATCTCTTCCAAAGTAGTTTTTCTGCCTAACGAGAATCGGATTCCACTCGAAGCGAGACTGTCCGGCAAACCGATGGCTTTCAACACATGGGAAGGTTCGATAGAGCCGGAGGAGCAGGCGGAACCGCTCGAAGCGGCCACGCCCTTGCGGTCCAAGCCCATTAGGAGCGTTGAGCCGTCGATCCCCTCTACGGAAACATTGATGTTGTTCGGTAGTCGAAGCGTAGCATGTCCGTTCAGGCGCAATCCGGGAACTTTCGCAATCAACATTTGAATGAACTTATCCCTTAGTTCCGTCAGCCTGATCGCATCAGTTTCTCGACGTTCTTTCGTCAGTTGCGCCGCCTTCCCGAATCCGGCTAAAGCGGGCACATTCTCCGTCCCCGCCCGTTTTTCTCGCTCCTGAGTCCCGCCGTGAATAAGCGGCGATACCTTCGTTCCCGAACGAATGTAGAGCGCTCCTGCGCCTTTCGGTCCGTAGATTTTATGGGCGCAGAGCGAGAGCAGATCGCAACCCAACTCCTCCACTGAAACGTTCAGAAGCCCGACTGTCTGAACTGCGTCCGTATGAAACTTCGCCCCGACCGCCTTCGACATTTTCGCCGCATCGACTATCGGTTGGATCGTTCCGATCTCGTTATTTGCGTGCATGATCGAGACGAGGGCGGTTCTCTCGGAAAGAGCGTTTTCCAGCGCTTCAAGCCGAATAATGCCCTCCGCATCCGCCGAAAGAATCGTGACTTCAAAGCCTTGTTTCTCCAGAAAATGCGCGGTGTGCAACACGGCGTGATGCTCGATGGCGGTGGTAATAAGCTGATTTCTGCCTTTGGGAGCTGCTTGCATCGTGCCGATCAGCGCGAGATTGTCCGCTTCCGTGCCGCTTCCTGTGAAGTAGAGTTCGGAGTAATCCGCCCCGATGAGGCTCGCGACAACGTCTCTGGAGTCGTCTAGAACCGCTCTGGCGCTTCGCCCGATCGAATGGATGCTGGAGGCGTTCCCGAAAGCGGCTTCATCGCGATAGAAACCGATAATCGTTTCAGCTACCTCCGGGTCGAGAGGAGTTGTTGCGGCGTAATCTAGATAAATATTTTCGGATTTAGGGTTCATTTTAGTTAAGTTTCAACGTAGCGAGCATCCGGGGACAACCGTTTTCGCGCCGATGACTATTGAGTATTTCTGGATGGGCGTCCGTTCTCCACGGGCTGATGGAGATATTTTCAGTTGGGATTCCGGCTGTTATGAGTTGATCGTGCACAATTTGCGTCAAATCGAGTTTCCAGTGTCCCGATCTTGATTTGCGAAAGCCTGCGCCGGACTTTTCGGGTTCCGGGAAGGCGTCTCGCACCCTGTCGTCCACCTCGTATCCGTCGCCCCCGATGCCCGGTCCGATTGCGACTCGGCAAAATTCGGGGTCAGTTCCGAAAGCTGTGTGCATCGCAATCAGGGTATGCCTC
>JAYVOT010000480.1:0-1766 GCA_043757795.1 Chthonomonadaceae bacterium
TACTGAAAAGCCGTTGTTTTGCGCCGGGAAAGTGACAGGCATCCTCATGATGAACGGGAAACCTCTTATTGGGGCGAAAGTGGGAGTCTTTCCCAAGCGTCTGAACGCCCTCCCGAAAGACCTTGAACTGAATGTTCTCAGCGCAGGAAAAGAATTTATAGCGAATTTCTTTCCCTCCCTGCTCTTTCCGCTTTTCAATCCCCGTCCGTTCGTTTTCAGGTGGGTATCCGCCGGAACGATCACTGACTCACGAGGGAGATTTGAGCTGAATGATCTCACTGAGGGGGAATACAATCTCATCAGCTCTATGCCTCAAGGGATCGAATTTCAACCGCCCATAGAACCCAAATTGACAGTCGACAATATCCCAAAACAGATTCTTCTCAACTATCGACATCCCCAGAGAGACTTGGGAACAATCATGATGAAGTTGGCAGAAGATGGAAATCAAGTCACGGAGCCGATAAAGAAATGAAAACTTACGGCGTCGGCATGGCGGGTTTTGGTTTCATCGGAAAGGTGCACGCCCACGCACACCAATCTTTGCCACTCTTTTATGACCCTCTGGCTGCTCGCACGAAACTGGTTGGCGTCTGCACGACTTCAGCGGCATCCGGGGCGAAGGCGAAGGAACAAGCAGGTTTCGAGTTTGCCACAACTCAATTTGACGAACTTTTAAGTCGTGAAGACATCCACCTCATTCACGTCTGCACTCCGAACGATTCACATGAAGAGATCGTTCTAGCCGCGCTGAAAGCCGGCAAACACCTCTATTGCGACAAACCTCTTGCCCTCAACACTGTTTCCGCGACGCGAATGGTTCTCGCCGGCAAAGAGAGTAAAACCATTCAACAGATGACCTTCAACTATCGATTCGTTCCCGCTCTCTTGCGTGCAAGGCAGATGACCGAGTGTGGTTTTCTAGGAGAACTGTTCTCTTTTCGAGCCGCCTACCTTCATGCGGGGTACATCTCGCCCTTACGTCCCTACTCCTGGAGAACGAACTTCGCCAAAAGCGGCGGGGGAGCGATTTCAGACCTCGGCGCGCATGTCTTGGACCTTGTCAGATTCCTGATTGGTCCGGGCACGGGAGTGCAGCGAGGAGGGGAGTTCTCCTCCGTAAGCGCGGACTTGCAGACGCTCATTCCTGAACGCCCCGATCCGAAAACCGGAGAAATGCGAACAGTGGACGTGGACGACATCGCCCTCGCAACCTGCAGGCTTGAAGGCGGAGCGACCGGAACGCTTGAGGCTTCTCGCCTCGCAACAGGAGTGCAGGACGAACTTCGAATCGAACTACATGGTTCTAAAGGCAGCCTTCGCTTCAACTTAATGGAGGCGGATTGGCTCGATGCCTACGACGCCGCATTGCCGGAGAGTTCGCTCGGAGGAGACCGGGGCTATCGTCGCATTGAGTGCGTAACTCGCTACCCGAAACCTTATGCGCTCGGCGCGACAAAAAACACGGTGGGCTGGCTGAACTTCCATATCGCGAGCGTCTTTGATTTTGTGCAGAATGTCGCTAATTTGGAGGACGGAGCGCCAGTCTCTCCGCTCTCGCCGACCTTTGAGGACGGAC
Organism: Chthonomonadaceae bacterium; assembly: GCA_043757795.1. Classification (GTDB taxonomy): domain Bacteria; phylum Armatimonadota; class Chthonomonadetes; order Chthonomonadales; family Chthonomonadaceae; genus JAYVOT01. The sequence goes on from JAYVOT010000480.1 coordinate 1,580, forward strand.
TTGCCACTCAAAAAATCATTTCGGCTTGTCAGCTTTCAGCGAAAAACTCCGGACAATGGACGTCAGTTTAATCGCAAAAATCAAGGGTGAACCGGGGGAGATGCTCAGAGGTAGGAACCGCGAAATACGCGAAAAAATTCAAATTCAAAGAGGTAAGAACCGCGAAATACGCGAAATACGCGAAAAA
>JAYVOT010000481.1:0-6426 GCA_043757795.1 Chthonomonadaceae bacterium
AGAAACTGCGACGAATTCTAGACATGTGAACCCCTTTCCGGAACGGCTCGCCAATGCGTTATTCGCAAGATCGATGTTGTTATCCTCCGTGTCCAGTTTTATGGGTTCGCTACAGATCATAAAAATATTCAATCAATGCTGCTGAATCATGCTCGCCAATATCAAATCTTAATTCCATATCGAGCTTCTTTAAGACTGTTATAAGTTTAATGGGTAGCGTGATTTAGCGCCCTTCCCGCCAGTATGCCTAACCAAACACCCGCCAAACCGATAATCACGCTTCCCAAAATATAACGAAGGGCGACGCCCAATTGCCCGTTCATCATCAGCTTCACGCTTTCGTACTCGAAAGCGGAGAAAGTAGTATAGGCTCCGAGAAAGCCGACCGCCAACAGCAGACGCCAATTGTCATCCCACTTGTGCAGTCGGGAAAGCTCCATGAATAGCCCCAGAAGTAGCGACCCCGTGATGTTGATGAGAAACGTGCCCCAGGGAAAAGCGGATTTGCTGAATTTTTCCGTCACGAATTGCCCCAGGAAAAACCTTGCGTTCGCGCCGGCAACTCCGCCAAGGCTGATGAGAAAAAATTTCAGCAAGGGAAAACTCCGCTACCATTTTAGAACGGGAGGGAAGAACTCGGCTATCAGCTCTTCATAATATGGGCGCAATTTCGCGACGTTTGGGCGTTCCAGACCTTTCGAATAGAGGTCATAGGGGTTGAAGGCGTTGACCCAACGGAACATCTCCCGGTCTTTTTCGCCTAAAAGGTGAGAATACTCGCCTTCTTTATGAATGGGATAGCAGGAGTGGTATCGGATCATGTAGAGCGCTTCTTCCGGGAGATAGTCCTTCACGACATGGTAGAGATACTCGTCGTGCCCCCAGGAGAGATCGACTTTGTCCAGTCCGCAACCTTCCTCATATACGCCGTTGAGAGTCTGGTATTCCGCGCGGTGCGAGTCGGGATTGTCGGCGAAATATTCCGGATAAACGATTTTGGGGGAGTAGGCGCAACCAACAGGGAAGGTGTCACCGACGACCGCCCACTGGGGTTCTCCATAAAGACATAGGACTTTCCCCAGATCGTGCATCAGCCCGGTCAGCACGAACCAACGAGGATGCCCGTCTCTGCGAATCGCCTCCGCAGTCTGCATGAGATGCTCAATTTGCGTGAAATCTACGTCCGGGTCGCTGTCGTCCACGAGCGTATTAAGTAACTCTATCGCCTCCCAAACGCTCATCTCGCTTTTGCGGAGGGGCAGATATTCCCGTTTTTTGTTTTGTACGAATTCAAAAGTCTGGCGTAGATGATTGAGGCGGTAGAACTCTTTGACTCCGCTTCTCGCTTCCGCGTCGTAGTTACGGAAAACGTCTTTGTCCAATCCTTCAAGCGCTTCGGATTCGGTTTCCGGATACCGACGTTTCAAGTCGTCTTCCCAATCGTCGAGGCTAGACAGCGGGGCTACGTCAACAGTGGCGGGGGTCATGGCATCTCCTTCCGGTTCCAATAGCGTTCAGCTAGAATAATCGCAACATAGTCGTCATACGGCGCATCGGGGGTTCTGAGACTCTGGGGTATGAGCCTCTTCCACCCTATAGGCGGATTCTCTTTTACATATCTCAAACGAGCCTCTTCGGAAGTTTTAAACTCATCTACGACAACGATTCGTATTCCGAAAGCAGTATTCTTAAATTGTTTAATAATATGCTTTGAACCTGTTCCGGAGCCAATAATGAGTTCACTCGGTTCATAATCGACTATCAGCCTTTGAGTCAGGTCAATAACTTCTTCTGAGAGCGTTACGGAGCGATGCAAAACTCTCAACTCCTGATTAACAACTGCGACTCCGCATTTTACGCTTCCGGGATCAATAGCGAGAATCGGTTTCAAGTATAGTTCAGCCTTTTTGAAATTATAATTACTACATTGGATTAAGGACTGTCGGAGAAATTAAACTCGCACAGCGCGAATCGCAATTGCGGCAAAATCGTATTGAGGAGCATAGAGCGAGTAGGTCCGGCGGAGCCCGCATCGCCCCCGAATTGGCACGAAGTTTCCTCACAACCGGTCGACGCGATACCCTTAACTGTTATTACGCAGAACTGACGACCAAATGATTTTTTCGAGAGCGCTTTTGAATCCCATGACTCTAGTCATGACGCTCTGTCGTTTGCGTAACATGAGCCCTTGACTAAGGCTCTTGCGTTTGAGGTGCTTTTTTCAGATCAAAACGCATATTTTGGTTTGGAGCGCCTGTTCCGGAGGAAAGCAGGTCGGCGGAAGTAATCTCCGCTGAGGCGACTGCATTCACTCGAACGAAGCCTCCGGTTCGCTTGATTCGGTCTGCAAGAGAAAGGATTGGAGCCGGTCCTAACGCCCCAACCATGAGTTCACCAGTATCCGGGTTGACGGATGGAATCGTTCCGGATTTGACAGCCGATTCACGCACATCCTTTTTTAGAAAAGCGGAAACCGAGTCGATCACTTGCTCTATCGAACCTCTCGCGTCAATCACCCGGCTTGCGATGACGGTTCCTTTCGCAAAAACCGTTTGAGATACATAGGATTGAAGTTCAATCTGAACCGGCTCGCCCGGCGCAGTGTTGCTAGTCGTCTGCGCAACTACGACGACAGGAGTATTGCTGGCAGTAATGTTCTCAATATTTGCATTCAAGCTCGCATCTTCATCCTTGAACTCTACGCTTGAAGCGGTGACCACTCTTTTTGTCGCGATGTAAACATAACGTCCATTAGCAGCAAGGCTTGCTCGATAGGCTTTCGCCTTCGCGCTTGCCATGTTTAAGAGCCAGACAAGTCGCGATTTCACTGCTTCCGGTCGAGAGTGAGGTTCAATAGTGACTCGAGCAAGTTCCCCCTCTGCAAGCAGGTTGTATCTGCTGTGAAGTCTCTCCAAATAACTTTGCGCAAGAGATCGTTGGTCGTCGGTCAGGCGGGAGCGTTGCGCGGTCAAATCAGCAATTTCTTGTTTTAACGATTCTTTATCGCGCTTCGCTTTCTCCTGTTCCTCTTTGACTTCATCTAGCGAGCGATTGTAGACTGCTTGAAGACCGTTAAAATCGGAAGACATGCGATTATAATTTTTAAGGGTCTCATCGTAACTTTTCTGCAAGTCGGCGTTCGCGGTTTGGAGTCTAGCGATTTTTTCCGAAAGAGCCAGACTTTGAGCGGTCAAGTCTTTGTTCTTTTTTTCATTTTGAACAATTTCCCGGCTCAGCTGTTTGTTTCTTTGGCTCGCTCCAGCAAAGTAATTTGTTTGCAAATCATTTTCTTTGACCTTCAATTTAAGCATGACTTCATTTTTCGCCAACTCAGCTTGATTGATTTTCAGTTCTGCAAGCGATCGATGAGTTAGTTTCTGAAGCTTCATATTTTCCGAGATATTATGTAGTATGTCGATGTTCCGCTTTGCCAATACTTCTTTTTTCAACTCAATTTCGGACTTTAAAGCGACGGATTCTTTTTGACGAGAAGCAGCTTCCGCCTTGTCGGCGGAGATCCGAATCTCATAATCTTTCTGCTTTATTTCTTGATCGATCGCAAGAAGTTTGGCATCACGAATCGCTTGCTCGCCGTGTAAAACAATGTCGCTGACAGGTCTTACGACGAGCATGAGTGCGCCGACGCTGAGAACCGTGATAATCGAACCTGTGAAACTCGTAATCAAAATGGCAGTATGTTTCGGGCGCAAGCCGAAGAGGGAGACGCGCTTTTTTCCCCAGCGCCTCCCCTGCAAATCGCCAAAATACGAAATAAACCCGCCCATAATTGCCAACAACGTCAGGGCGAGAATCGTCCACAGCATTGAAATGTCTCCTCACAAGCTCACTTTGAAGCTCGAACCGCCAAAACAACTCCTACCACAGCTCCGACTATATCCGCCAGGAAACTGGCGAGTATCGGGGGCAACCCACCGTTTTTACCCACTAAAAACATTGAATGATAGAAAACCCAGTAGAGAAAAACGATAAAAATCGCCATTCCGAACCCGACCGTCCGGCTTGCGCCTCTTTTCGTGTTCAGTCCAAGAGCTGCGCCCACTATTCCGAAAATAAAACTTGCTATCGGAACAGCGAATTTACCGTAGAGATCGACCTCCATCCCGCGAATCTTCGTTTCGTACTCCTTCTTTTCTTGTCCTTGTCTGCCCGCTCCCTCTTTTTTTAGCCTCTCAATGTCGGAGCGTAGTTCTTTAAAGCTTTTCCTATCTGGGTCCGTAACCTCGGGTCTGATCAGATCCTCAAAGCTCTTATTTAAAGAAGGGATCATCGCATTCGGGTGAATCTCTTCAAAGCTTGAGGTCATCGACATCTCGATTTTTCCGGTTTTCTCATTGCGAATGAAAGGTGAGAACCACCCTCTCCGATACGTCCAGTCAATGATGGAAGCGCTTTCCGCAGAGGCTTCATCACAATAGAGAACCGCTTCAGGCTCCCCAAAATGTTCAAGTTTCTGATTAAAAGTCGTGATCGTGACGTTTTTTAGGATTTTTCGTCTCGCATCATATCCGCCCTGAACGTCGACTCGCCATTTTAAGCCTTTGCCGTCTTCGCGCTCGAAGGGCAGATAGATCGGTTTGTCGGACTTTGAACGGTGTTTAATAACCTCAACGTATGTGTCCCAATAGGCGGTGGTTGCAGGAGGGACTACATAGTCGTTCCACAAAAACGCCGTCAAACTCACAAACGCTCCCATCACGATAGCGACTCTCGCCGCTCGGATGAAACTGACGCCTGCGGCAAAAATAGCGACCGCCTCCCTATCGGAGGAGAGCCTTCCGAATCCGAGCAGTCCGGCAAGCAACATCGCCATTGGAAAAGTCTGCGTGATAAGGCTCGGAAGCGAAAGAATCACAAGTTTCACGACGAAGTTCAGCGGAATGCCTTGAACGAGCCAATCCGTCGCTTTGAAAAGCGCCCCGGCAGCGAAGATGAGCGATAAAAACATGAATAAGCCGGTAAAAAAGGGCGGGATGATATCCTTGAGTACGAGTCGGTCGATCAAAGGAAGTCTCATTCGCTCTTCTCCTGACCCGCTTTCCTCGTGAACTCTCCTTCATTGTCAGACTCTCTCAAGACGCTATTCAGTTCCACTTCTGCCGCTTTTCGGGCAAAACTTCGGTCTTTTTCGCCGTAGTGCTCGCCAAAATAAGACTCTCTCGCCTGAGGATTGTCCAACAACGTGTCGGAAGGTCCTTCAAAACGCTTCTCGCCGTCCGCAACGATGTAGGCGCGCTCGGTTATTCTCAACATCGCCTCGACGTTGTGATCCGTTATAAGGATCCCGATTCCGTCGCGTTTGCAAAGTCGATAGATGATGATTTCAATGTCTTCGATCGCTTTGGGATCGACTCCAGTGAAGGGTTCGTCGAGGAGGATGAATTTGGGATCAGCCGCCAAAGCTCTCGCTATCTCGACTCTTCTGCGTTCACCGCCGGACAACTCTCTACCCAGGCTGTTTCGCACTCGCGTGATGTGCAGGTCTTCCATCAGCTTTTCCGTGCGTTGTTTTCGTTCAGCACGACTGAGAGGTTGAAGTTCCAACACAAGTTGAAGGTTCTGTTCGACAGTAAGATTTCGAAAAACGGACGCTTCCTGAGGAAGATAACTGATTCCTTTTTGCGCTCTTTGATACATCGGCAAGCGCGTGATGTCCTGATTGTCCAACATAACCTTGCCGCTGTTCGGTTTAACGAGTCCGACGATCATATAGAAAGTGGTAGTTTTGCCTGCTCCATTCGGTCCGAGCAAACCCACCACTTCGCCCTGCTTCACGTTCAGGCTGATCCCATTGACGACAGGTCTTGTTTTGCCTCGATAACTTTTTACTAAATTTACTGTGTTGATTTCCAAATGTTTCTCATAAACGGAAAATAATGACGATATGCCCGAACATCTGCAGATCGTATCCAACGTATGCTCAGACTATCGCATGCGACGCGAGAAGGTCAAAGCTTCTCTTTTTTCGGGGGAGCTTTCGGAAACGCTTCCGTTGTGCTTGTCCGATTGGGAGAATCCCAAATCAACTTCTCCTTCACAAATTGCCTCGTGATCGTGTCTCCCGCTTCGCCTTTGAAGATCGCCGGCTCTGCAAAGAGTTCCGGGTCGGTAAAAGTCGTCTCATAAGGTCCCACTAGAATTAAATCTTGTTCAACTCCCTTATAAACCAGATTGGAAGCTACTCCGGCGAATGACTGCATAACGACCTGCGAGGAAAGAGTTGAAGCAGGTTTGACTTGAGCTTTACCATTGCGGTTTTGAGTTGTTTTAGCTGTGGTCGTTTTAGGAGCTGACTTTCGTTGTCGTATGTAAAATTTCACCGTGCCGTTCGTCTTTGCAGTCACTAATTCTCCCGCAGTATTCAACACTGCGAGAAATTCATGGGTCGAAACTCTCGAAACCGATAAG
>JAYVOT010000482.1:0-6418 GCA_043757795.1 Chthonomonadaceae bacterium
CGAATTTACTGTTGGAGCGAGCGGCGCCGGAGCGGCGTTTCAGCAGTACGGTCTCACGGGAGACGGCATCGGGGTTGCGGTTCTCGATAGCGGTATACAGAATAATCTCGACATGCTTGCCGCAGGGAGTTTCACCTCTAGAATTACAGCCAGCGCGAACATGACAACCGAGAAGGATGCGGAAGACTCTTGCGGTCACGGCACGCATGTGGCGGGCATAGTGGCAGGCAACGGAACAGCCTCCACAGGTCCTTTTTTTACTCACATTTACTATGGCATCGCAAGGAAAAGCTCCCTTGTGAATGTTCGCGTGCTGGACGGCAAGGGAATAGGCACTGTTAGCCAGGTGATAGCCGGGGTGCAATGGGTCGTTGCAAACAGATCCAAGTACAAGATCCACGTCATTAATCTTTCTCTGGGGCATCCTATTGGCGAGTCTTACAAGACAGACCCGCTCTGTCAGGCTCTTGAATCGGCCTGGAAATCCGGAATCGTCGTAGTATGCGCTGCGGGGAACACCGGCAGACTCCAAAACAATGTCAACAAAAGCCTTGACAACGAGGGGTATGGCACAAACTGGAGTTCGATCCAGTCTCCAGGAAACGACCCCTTAGTCATCACGGTAGGCGCAAGCAAATACATTGACGCTTTGCGCGCTCACGACCGAATCGCTACTTACAGCAGTCGTGGACCCTCTAGACTCGATTTCGTGCTGAAGCCGGACATCATTGCGCCAGGCAACCGCATCATTTCTTCAAACTGCTTCAATGGGTATCTCGATAACACGTATGCGGCAACCAACTCGGTTTCCTGGGCAAGCTACAGTACGGTGTCTTTGCCAGGAAACTCTCTCTCCTATTTCATACTTTCCGGAACTTCGATGGCGGCTCCTGTCGTTTCCGGAGCAGCGGCCCTCATGCTGGAGAAATATCCGAAGCTTTCGCCTGACGCCATTAAGGCGCGATTGATGCTTAGCGCAGACAAGTGGGCGGATCCGCTCGGAAACTCAGACCCATTCGCTTACGGGGCGGGCTATCTGAATATTCCGGCAGCGTTGACAAGCGACGCCGCTCCGACTCAAATCGCAAAATCGCCGACGCTCTCCATGTTGAACGACGGCACTGTCATCATCAATATCGACAACGCTATTTGGGGCAAAAACGCCATCTGGGGAATTTACGGAGTGACGGACTTTCGTTCCATCTGGGGGAATAACGCAATCTGGGGGACCAGTTCCAATATTTTGAACAACAGCAACGCAATCTGGGGGAAAACCTTCTGGAGCGACAACGCCATCTGGGGCGTATCAAACGCTGAAGCGGATATCTCGCCCGCTGTCGTGAATGGCGAATAAATTCTCGGGCTGGGGCGCCATATTTTAACGGTTTGAAAAGCGCTTAAAATTCAACCTACGCTCAACTAAACCGAAGCATGTCACACTGACACGAAAAGGCAAACCTTGTGAAAACATGGGACGCAAAGCTATAGGGTCTTAACTCCGGCAATGGAGAATGACAGCCTGGTTTCCGAAAGTCCTTTATTTCCGATAATCCCGTGAAAGGGAGAGTAACAATGAAAGCAGCACTAAAACCCGCATTTATTCGACACGCAATATTGAGCCTGAGCGTCCTGGCGCTCTCAGGATCTGCAGCGATCTCGCACTCGCAAGTATCATCTAAGCCGACACTGGAAACCAAATTGGATGCTTCCCTCAGGCTGAAACTGACGGATAAGTCCAAAAAAGGGTGGACCTCGGCAATTGTAAAAATCGACGGCGAACTTACTCCGCAACGAAAGGCGACTTTAAAATCGCTGGGCGCCGACATCTATCGGAATCTCTCAGTTATCAATTCGTTCGGTTTGCAAATTCCAACTCGCAACTTGAAACGTCTTGCAGAACTGACTTTCGTCTCGCATCTCTCGGATGATTTAAGCGTCAAAAAATGCGACGAATTCACAGTTGGAAACACCGGTGCCGGAGCTGCCTATTCTAATTTCGCCTTGACAGGCACAGGCGTAGGAGTCGCCGTTCTGGATAGCGGGGTCTACTTTTGCCAGGATATTTATGATCCCCAAACAAGTTCCTATCGCTTGACTGCCGACGTCAGCTTTGTCCCGAACAACTCGTTTCCAGGGGATGAGTGCGGACATGGAACGCATGTCGCCGGGATTATTGCAGGAAGCGGCAACGGATCAACCGGCGCTCAATACACCCACTCGTTTTTCGGCATCGCTCGCAAAGCGAGCATTGCAAATATTCGAGTTCTGGACAAAAATGGACAGGGAACCGTCAGCACGGTGATCGCCGGCATTCAGTGGGCGATTACGAATCGAGTAAATTGCAAAATTCGCGTAATGAATCTGAGCATGGGACATCCCGTTGGGGAAAGCTATCTGACCGACCCTCTGTGTCAAGCGGTTGAGAGCGCCTGGAAATCCGGAATCGTCGTCGTTGTCGCTGCCGGAAACGCAGGCAGACAGAATGCGACCGCAACCGCTGGCTCCGGCAATGAGGGTTATCGCACGGCATACGGGTCCATTCAGTCGCCAGGAAACGATCCTTATGTCATTACGGTAGGAGCGGTTAAAAATATCGACTCCAACCGGACGCATGATCGAATCGCAACCTACTCAAGCCGGGGCCCGAGCCGTCTTGATTTAATTCTGAAACCTGATATATTGGCTCCCGGCAACAAAGTCATCTCATTGGAGGCTGGAGCCTGTCCGCTGGCAACGCTCTATGGAAGCAACGAGGTACCTCTTTCGAGCTATTCGAATTCGTCGGCCACTTGCGACACTCAGAAGTACTTCAGACTCTCCGGGACTTCGATGGCGGCTCCCGTAGTAGCAGGCGCGGCGGCTCTCTTGTTGGAGAAATATCCTAATCTCACTCCGGACATGATAAAAGCTCGCTTGATGATCAGCGCAGACAAATGGGCGGACGCGAGCGGCGTTGCAGACCCATGCACCTATGGAGCGGGATACCTGAATATAACGGCAGCGCTTCTCTGCACTGCGTCTCCAACGTTGCCGGCAATGAGTCCGAGACTTGTGAAAGACTCCGCCAACGGCGTCGTGAAAATGGACAATGTGATCTGGGGAAACAACGTCATCTGGGGGCTAAACGGGGTCACCAACCCGTTGAACGTGATCTGGGGAAATAATGTGATCTGGGGAACCAACGTGCTCTGGGGACAGAACGTCTGGACGGACAATGTCATATGGGGAACGTCCAACAGCGCTGTGGATCTGACGAGCATCGCTATTAAAGGCGAATAGGGAGCGACTTTTATTAATGCAAAGGGACGCTAACTCCTCGCTTCAAGCGCGCCGTATCTATCTCAACTCCCTATCAGGAGGCGAAATGGACACGGCGCGAAAGCCGTTTTACAACATGCGGATTTCGTGGCATTTCTCTCTCAGACGTCGATTAAAACGAACTCGTCTTCGACTTTGCAAGGGTACGATTGAACGCAAATGCTGTCATTGAAGGTAGCTACACCTGTTTTGACATTGAAGGGCCACATGTGATAGGGGCAGTACACCACCTCTCCCTCGATTTGCCCGTCTGCAAGGGGTCCGCCGGCATGAGGACAGATGTTGTCGATGGCGAAAAACTCGCCTCCGACGTTGTAAACCCCTACTTCACGCCCCTCAGTATACAGTGTCTTGCTTTGTCCGGGAGCTAGTCCGGAGGTCGGTCCCGCTTTCACCCAAGCCATATTCGTTTCTCTTCCTATCTATTTCGTTGGTTGAGATTATACGTCAGAGGCGCAATGCTCGTCAAGCTCTTGATATTGAATTTCAATGAAATTGCGATAAAAAAGCGGAAGTTTACAATCTCCCATTCATGTCGCTGTAACGATTTTGCCTGCTTGCCGTTAATAGAGTTTGACGTTACAATGAGCGTGACCCTCAAATTCGGCGCCCGCTCTTCTGACTCAACAGTCTTTGTCATTTATTCAGCGTGATTGAGGTCGCAACCATGTATAGTTAATTGGAAGCAACGACCTTCTTAGACAGGAATGAGAGGATGAACGGCATAAATGCGCTGAGAGAAGAAAGCAAACTCATTTCGAATTGAACAGACTACGATCAAATTTTCAGGGGTATAGCGACTTCAAAAAAAGCGCCCCCATCCGATGCATTTTTCTCGCGTTGCCTTAGACTGCCGAGTCCATGACATCTATCCGTCACAACTGTTTGCAAAGCGTCCTTCCGAGGAGTACGACAGAATGAAAACAACTGGTTCTCTTTTGACTATTTTAACGGCATTGACTCTCCCCCTCTGCGCCTCCGCGCAAAGAGCTGAGCCGGACGGGTTGATTGACAGCGGCAAAATCGTCGTCGCGATCAACGACTTCGTCGGTACGGAACGGAAATCCGCGAGACAGCTCTCGGAAATTCTGCTCTCCGACCTCGCGAAACAACATTTGCAGACGGTGGAGAGAGCGGATCTGAGACAGACCTTTGACGATCTCGAAATTACAACCGGAGTCGCCCTCACAGCCGCTCAGGTGCGAAAAGCGGGAGGCGCAGTTCATGCCACTCGGTTTGTCGTAGGGGCTTTTTCACGTGACGACGCCGACCGATTCGTCATTAAAGCGAGAGTGCTTGATGCCGCCACAGGAGCGCCGATCGCCGATAAGGCGCTCACGTTGGTTGGAGAACCTGACGACCTGCCCGCCCTGGCGCATCGCCTGGCAAAACAACTTGTCCTCAATTTGCAAGACTCGGAGGAGACGTTCGAATCGCCTGTGCAGCCTTCTGCCGACTACCGAAAAGGAGAGCCTCCGGTTGAAGACGCAATTAACGGCGATCCACCAATCAAACCTGTTCGCAAATCGACGGAAACGCCGATTGAGCGAGACAGCCTAGCGCTTTTTCGGAGCGAAGGGCTTGTCCCGGAGAGCGCGGAAGAGGTAGATTCGGTTTCTGAGAGCGAGTTCGCGACCTTGATGAGCAAACTCTCGAAGCGGGTTTCGGTTCAAAACGAGCGCCCGTTTACAATGCTTCATCCCGCTGAGTCGGTAACTCGATTGCGCGCGGTGGTCGCTCTTGTCAAACTGATCGTTCCAGCAAATGAGATTCTTGCATCACGCGAGGTCTCTAGCGAAAAACTCCCTTCAGATGCCAGGTCTATTCCAATCTGGGGAGTCTCATATGTCGGAATCGGAGTTGAGAAAGGTTGGCTTTCCTCCTCGAAAACGATGCGCCCGCGAGACATAGTGAATTGGCAATACCTTGCGCAGTTGCTTTCAAAACTCGATATTGAGGAGGAAAAGCGTCGTCCTGTTCCTATTCAGCCTTTGTTGGCGGAAACTCAGGAGGCGTACACGGGTCTGATTGTGGATACGAGAGAGTTCGATCTGCAACGGGAGCGCAGTCCCCGAATTTTGGATGAAGACGGCAATGAGGTCTACCCCGACCCCAAACACCTTCCCGCGATTGACTATGTCGAGGATCAAGGGATGGCGAATTACAACGTTGCCGTCGCGGACGCGGATCGCGCGGGCAAGCGACCTCTTATTGTAAAAGCCGTTGCACTTTCTGGCAATTTCAACGTCGTGATCTCAAACGCTTCCGCAGAGAAAATTCGCATCGCCAATAGAAAAGGTCGTTTTCTCTGGGCGTGGAAGGTCAGTTTTCTGGTTCATGATTGAGATGGAAGAGGGGGAAGGGAAGAAGGCGGAGGGCGGAGGGTAGGGAGCGCACTCTACGTTTTACGCGAATTGCGCTAGCGACTTTCGGAGAAAATGAAAAGGCTTTCAGGGTGCGTTGGATATTGATCATCGCTCCCTACCCCCTAATTTGTCTTAAGGAACGATACCATGACTCTGAAAATCCAATTCACACTGGCGGTTATGGATGCCTGTATTGTCTATTCGGCGTCGTTTCGGGATGTTTTTATGGCTTGTTGGATCGCTTTTTCAATACGTTCGATCTCCTCGTCCGTAAGCTCTGAAAATTGTTTGCGCTTGTTCTGAGATAAACGTCCTCCGTTCTGAAAACAGAGGTTCACCAGGAGAGACGCGCGTCTGTCCGGCATATCCGCAATATTCCGCACTGCGGAAAATGCCGGGTCGAAAGCATCTAAAAACTCCAACTCCTCCTTGAGATCAATCCGTATGGTCTCAGCCACTCGTTCGTACAAAAACTCAGTCTGCGCTGTCGCATCGTAGAAGCGGTAGAGGTCGTGCGTGTCGTTACGAACAGTAAGCGCGTTGTCTTTTGTAAAATCCCATTCAATACTTTTTAAAAGAGGCTTAGAGTAGGCTTCCAACACCTGGTTATAGCGCCGCTGTTCCCTGAGGATCGCTGCACTGACGGGAAATATCACGCCAGGGGGCGCAAACCCGCTGACAGATAGCAGGTAATGGATTAGAAAGCGATGGAGGCGGCCATTGCCGTCTTCAAA
>JAYVOT010000483.1:0-6415 GCA_043757795.1 Chthonomonadaceae bacterium
GACACGTATTCGGCATTCCGGGAGACTACGTCCTGGATTTTTACGATCAACTCTGGAACGCGCCGGGCATAGAAGTGGTCAATACGACCGACGAAGCGCATGCCGGCTTTGCGGCGGACGCTTACGCCCGAGTCAACGGGATTGGGTGCGCCTGCGTCACATACAACGTCGGTGCGTTGAAGTTGGCGAACTCAGTCGCCTGCGCGTACGCGGAACGCTCTCCCCTGGTGATTATATCCGGCAGTCCGGGAATCAAAGAGCGCGACGAAGGAATGTTGTTGCATCACATGGTGCGGAGCTTCACCTGTCAGGCGGAGATCTTCGCGAACATAACCTGCGACAGCGTGGTACTCGATCACCCCGGACACGCCGCTTATCTAATAGACCGCGCTCTGATGAATTTGAATCATTACAAGCAACCAGTGTACATCGAGTTGCCTCGCGATGTGGTGAACTTGCCGATCAACCTGGAGTATCCTTCGCATCTTGGGGCGCCTGCCCGCCCCAAAAGCGATGCAAAAACCCTTGAGGAAGCTTTGAGGGAGGTCTACGCTTTGATTGAGGAGGCGGAACGCCCTGTCATTCTCGCAGGCGTTGAGGTGGCGCGATATGATCTCAGCGACGCCCTTCTATCCTTCGCGGAAAAGACTAATCTCCCGGTCGCGACGGAGCTTTTGAGCAAATCAGTTTTCAGCGAGCGTCATCCTCTGTTCGCCGGACTCTACTCCGGCGGCTCAAGCGACGAATTCACACGAGAGTTGGTGGAGGAATCGGATTGCTTGCTGATGTTCGGCGTGCTCCTTACCGATATGACGCTCAACTTCATGCCGACGAGATTCAAAAAACGACGATCCGTCTCATGCAGCCTCAACGGCTTGCAGGTCAAAAATCATGTGTATCAAGACGTGCAGTTTCAAGATTTTTGCGAAGCGCTCTGGCGTCGCGAATACACGTGTCGAGAGAAGCCGGTTCTGCAAGAATGGGAAGATGTCGCTCCCTTCGTTCCGACGGATGCAGTCATCACTACGAAGAGATTGTTGCATAAGATTCAGACGATTATGGACGAACGGAGCGCTATCATTGCGGACGTCGGCGATAGCCTTTTCGGCGCTTTGCAACTGCGAGTTCATCACAGCAATCAATTTCTCAGTCCGGCTTTCTATACTTCGATGGGAACGGCGATTCCCGGCGCGCTTGGCTTCGGTTGCGCTATGCCTTCTGTTCGTCCGATCGTGCTCGTCGGAGACGGAGCGTTTCAAATGACGATGACGGAACTGTCCACAATCCTCAGATTGCACCAGAATCCGATTCTGTTCGTGCTGAACAACGACGGCTATTCTACTGAACGACTTTTGAAGGATGGCGGCTACAACGATCTTCCGGAATGGAACTACCATCGCATCGCCGACATTTTCGGCACCGGCGGCGGTAGTCTTGTCGCCAACGAGAAAGAGTTGGAGGCAGCGGTGACAACAGCGATCAACTCCAACGAACTGCATATCATTAACGTCAAGCTCGCGCGGGACGACTACTCTGAGACGTTGAAGCGAATGACCACTGCGCTCGCTAAGCGCGTATAGCGATCATAACTCTGCGAGACCGCATGTCTAAGATAATATTTCACAGGGGAGCTGTTTGAAAATTCGTTTTATCGACCTTTTTTGCGGCATTGGAGGCTTCCGTCTTGGGGCGGAAGCCGCTTTGAATGCCAGTCGTATCCCTCACGAGTGCGTTTTCTCAAGCGATATCGACGAAGACGCCCAACTCGCCTATGAAGCGAATTTCGGGCATCGACCGCAGGGGGATATCACGAAAATCGAAGCGGGGGAGATTCCTGATCATGATCTCCTTCTTGCTGGTTTTCCTTGCCAACCCTTCAGCATCATGGGAGAATCAAAAGGCTTCGAGGACGCGCGAGGCACGCTATTCTTCGACATCGCACGCATTCTTGAAAGGAAAAAACCGGTCGCATTCGTATTGGAAAACGTCCGGCGGCTAGCGTCGCACGATAAGGGACGCACCCTTGCACGCATCCTTGAAACTCTTGGGGATTTAGGATACAAGACTGAATATCGCATTTTGAACGCCCTTGATTTCGGACTTCCTCAAAAACGAGAGAGACTTCTTATCGTGGGGTTTCGCGGGGACCGAAATATGATTTGGCAGGCTGAAAAAATTGCAATGAAACCGCTTTGCGAACTCTTGGAACTTAATATCCCTACTGAATTGTATGCATCCGAGAGAATAAGACAGCGCAGAAGGGAGAGTTGCGACTCGCTTCAGACACCGACTATCTGGCACGAAAACAAATCCGGTCATATCAGCGCCCTCCCTTACAGTTGCGCCCTTCGAGCGGGCGCGAGCCACAACTATCTGTTGGTAAATGGGGAGAGGCGATTGAGTCCGCGAGAGATGTTGCGACTGCAGGGTTTCCCGGATAGCTATCAGGTGATTGGAAACTACGGACACATTCGCAAACAGGCGGGAAACTCCGTACCTGTCCCGATGATTCAATCCGTTGTGAAAGGCGTGGCGGATGCGATGATTGAGGGGGAATAAGCGACGTTCAAGGTTGTCGGATTGCGCCTAAAGAGAATAGATATCTCGTTTGGAACTTAGGCGGGAAAAAGGTACTCCGCGCATTCAACGTTTCCGAACAAAGTTCAAAGGCGCCCGAAGATATACCTCGGACGCCTTTTGCATTTCTCTACAGTTTGATATGTTTCTTAATTCGCTCGACAGCCTCAGCAAGACGTTCGCCGTTTTTATCACCCATGACTGTAAGCGACATTCGGATGTACCCGTCGCCATGTTGTCCGTAACCCACGCCGGGAATTACAAGGACTCCCGCTTCTTCCAAAAGCAATTTCGAGAATGACATCGAAGTGTGCCCCGCCGGAACTTTCGCCCAGACATAGAGCGTTGCGTCCGGCTTTTTCAGGTTCCAGCCGAGTGCGTTCAAGCCGTCCACCAAAATATCGCGTCGTTTTTTGTACAGTTCGAGCGTCGCTTTGTTGTCGCCATGAAGCAAGGCATGCGCTGCCGCAAGCGAAACCGCGGGAAACTGCTTGCTGTCGAGGTTCGATTTTAGTTTATTAAGTATTCCGATCGCTTCAGCGGAACCTACCGCAAACCCGATGCGCCAACCGGTCATGTTGAAGGATTTTGAGAGGGAGTGCAACTCAATTGAGACCTCTTTGCCGCCAGGAACCTGCATTACTGATGGGGGAACGGCGCTATCGTAGTAGACTTCGGAGTAAGCGGCGTCATTGACGAGAAGAATGTCGTTCTCTTTAGCGAAGGCGACGGCATCCGCATAAAAAGAAAGCGGGGCGCTCGCCCCTGTCGGGTTGTTCGGATAGTTTAGCCAGAGCAGTTTCGCCCTTTTTGCGATGTCGGAGGGAATAATCGTCAAGTCGGGAAGGAAGCCGTTCTCCGCCAATAATGGCATGGAATAGACCTCGCCCCCCGCCATCAGCGTGTTGACTTTGTAGACGGTGTATGCAGGATCGGGAACAAGCGAGATGTCGCCCGGATCAATGAAAGCCCATGCCAGATGGGAGAGTCCCTCTTTGCTCCCGATAAGAAGCATCGCTTCCGTCGCAGGATCGATCGCAACCCCGAAGCGCTTCTGAAACCACGTACCCACAGCTTCAAGAAAGGGAGTCCATCCTGCGTTCGTCTCATCGTACCGATGAGTATCCGGGTCATGCGCCGCTTTTGCAAGGGCTTCGATGATTGAGGCGGGAGTAGGTTGATCGGGATCGCCAATGCCGAGGTCCACGAGATCGCGTCCTTCCGCAACGGCTTTGCGTTTGAGAGCGGCGATCTCTCCGAAGAGATAAGGGGGTATTTTGTCCAGGCGGCTTGCGCGTGCAATCACGGAATTGTCTCCTTCAAATAGCGGGCGGGTTTTAATATCTCCTACTATTCTACCAGAAACGGAAGACTTGTCTGAACTTACGAATTTGGAACCTCGAGTTGAAACCTCTGATCCGATTCCAAGTGTCGAAGTCGAAAAGAGCGTCGACAAATGGAGTCTGATCAAAGGCTTTCAAAGAGGCGCTTATTTGACAATTCCGATCCCTTTGGAAACAGGATTCGCAGGAATAAATTCCCGGTCTCAGCGGCGTTCCGCCGTCAACATTACGTGAACTACGCGAATATAATCAATGCCCATATTTTTAAGCGTTGACTTAGAAGATCCGGACGGAGGCGCTTCGCCTAAAGCGCGCTAAGCGGAATGAACGCTTCGCTCTCCACAGCCGTGAAGAAGGTTTTTGAGTGCATTTCGCAACTTGCACAGGTTTTGTTCGGCGCGACGCCGCTATTTGAAAGTTTTCGATTTCGTTGATAGTCTTCGTTGTTCCAGATCTCTGAAAAAGGCGTGTCGAGCAGATTGCCGTATGAGAAAGTCTCCATGAACGGCGAGCAACAACCGAGAGTTATGTCGCCCGCGAAGTTCACGCGGAACTCCATTCCCCAGTAAAAATCGCACGCGAATTTGGATTTGGGATCGCTCCAGGCGAGATCGTCGCTTGGGAACGACTTCACTCGAACTCCCAGTTCATCCATTCGTTTCCGAGCCGCCGCCAACTCCCTTTTGTAGTTGTCCGGCGACCGTTTGTTCTTGAATCCCCAATCGTAACCGGCATAAGTGATGCAGTTGATGAAGTCCACGCCGAAGTCCGCCGCCTGCTCCACGAATTTGACTAACTCTCCCTCGTTTTCATTCAACAAAACGTAGTTGATCCCGATTAGCGGAAACTGCGCATGAGCGTCCTGTTTCGCCTTTACGAGGCGTCTGATATTTGAATGAAGAATGTCCAGTTTGCCGCCTCTGCGGACTTTTCTATAGGTCTCGGTTTCAGCGGCGTCAATGCTGAAATTCAGTTCCGTCAGCCCGCAATTGACCAGGCGACTCGCTTTCTCATCGTCGATCAACATTCCATTCGTATAGATGCCGATTTTGCACCAGGGTCGCTCCTTACGCGCGTAAGCGACGACCTCGAAGAATTTTTTATACATCATCGGCTCGCCGAAACCGTTGAGAGACAAATTTAAAACGAGCGGAAACTGCGCGAGTATCGTCTTGAAGTTCTCAAATTCGATATCGCCGAGTTTGTACGGCTTAAGACCTTTTGAGCGAAGACACTGAATGCAAGCAAGATTGCATCGGTTGGTTAGCTCAATTTCGACGCCGGGCGGCACGCTTTTCATAGTAAGCGGTCGCGTTTGAATTTCTTTGTTCCAAAGTAGATAGTTCTGAGCTACTTTGGGATACAAAAGCAAATTGAAGGCGTTGTTCTCTTTCAACTTGTCATAATAGCCGCTTATCTTGCCAAAAACATTCGTTCCCATAGAAATCTCCTTATTCATGGGTAAAAAAGCGAGAACGCGACAAAGCGTTTCCGGTAGAGAAACTGTCTCTCTATGATTTTTTCGACGTTTCCAAATCCAAAATCGCAGTTTGTTCGTCTTCATTTTTCCAATGAAGAGGAGTTTTAATGATCGCTTGCGGATCCGTGAGCGAGGAGGGAGTGACCGAGATTCCGGCTTGTCGCTTTCGCAACCAGACCATCATTCGAACGCCGATCAACGCGATTTGACGCGGAATCAAGTTTATCTCATTGCGGATTATACTTTTTCCCGTCTTCTTCGCCATATATCTTCGGTGCGGAATGATTAATTCCAATCGCGCCCAGAGTCGGGCAAGGGTCAGATCTTGAGGTGTCAAAAACCGCGATTTGACTGTCGCTTCGTAGCTGTTCCACTTCTCGTAGGTCATCTCTTTCTCGAGAAGCCCCTCTTTCAGAGCCTGATAGTACATTGGAGTACCGGGAAACGGGGTCATAATCGTGAAGGCGCATTCGCAAGGTATCGTCTTAGAATAATCGATGGTTCGTTTTACTGTGTCCCAACTCTCTTCCGGCGCCCCGATCACGAAGGTTCCGTAGACGTGAATTCCCAGAGAATCAGCGAAAGCGATTTTTTTGGCTAGTATGTCGTTGATTTTGATCTTCTGTCCGATGCTGGCGAGGCAGGCTTCGTCAGCAGTTTCGATCCCGGTTGTGATGACTTTGATTCCCGCTTTCGCCATAAGTTCTATGAGGGGGTCGTCCAGGCACTCCAGGCTCGTTTCAACGGTTGAGGACATGCGAATTCCGTTGTCGATAATCTTTGTAAGCAGTTCGCGCACCTGCACTCTGTCAAAACCGAAGTTCGGGTCTCGGAAGCGCCAGTGAGTGATTCCCCAGGTCTCGTTGAGCCATTTCATCTCAGCGATAACGCGATCCACTGCGCTGATTCTGAGAGGTCTGCCCTCATGAAGCATGTAGGGACACATGGTGCAACCGATAGGGCATCCCCGACTCGCAGTGACATAGACGGCGATGTCTTCGACTTTTCCGGTAGA
>JAYVOT010000484.1:0-6406 GCA_043757795.1 Chthonomonadaceae bacterium
AATCTATTTGTTCCATTGGAGTACGCACCCTATCTCTCTGTAGCGGCTCTTGTCGGCTTGGACACAGTGTTCGGCGGGATAAAAGCGGGTATCGAAGGACGATTTCAGGACGATATCTTCGTGAGCGGGTTTATCCTGAACACATTGTTGGCGGCTGTTCTAGTTTGGTTCGGAACGCGGATCGGAGTGGATTTCGCTCTGGTTTCCGTTCTGGTTTTGGGAACTCGCATCTACCTGAATCTCTCTTTAATCCGTCGATTCTACCTGAACAAACGCGCACTGGATCGAAAAATGGAAGTGGAGAAGGCGGCGATCTCTGCAGACGCGCTTTCAGTTGACGCGATCGCTTCCCAATCTGAGGTTGGCGGCAATATCTAACGACAAATTAACGCAGCCGAATCGCCTCTCCGCGAGCCTTTCCCTGCAAATGAAATGGTGAATGCGTGGGCATGAACGAAATCGTGACCGGTCTCGACATCGGTACAACAAAAATCTGCGCTCTTATCGCCGAGATATCGGATTCAGGCGAGGCGACTATAATCGGTTCGGGAATCAGCCCATCGGTTGGAATGATACGAGGGGTCGTCGTTGACATTGACGCAACGGCGAAAGCGATAGAGGAAGCGATCGCAGCAGCTTCCAGGCAGGCGAACGTCGAGGTCGACGGCGTCTATGTCGGAGTCACCGGCGAGCATATCGCCTCCCTCAACAGTCAGGGAATCATTCCGATCACGCGCCCGGATCGCGAGATTACGCATGAAGACGTGATGCGCGTCAATGAACAGTCGCGAGTGATCGTGTTGCCGCCGGATCGTCAAATAGTTCACGCCATCCCTCGCGTTTATACTGTGGACGGGCAGAGCGGAATCACGAAGCCTGTCGGAATGAGCGGAACCCGGCTGTCAGTGGAAACGCACATCGTCCATGGAGCGGTCACCTTTCTTCAAAACATTGAAAAATGCGTTACGAAAGCGGGATATGAGGTCATTGAAGAGGTCCTGGAGCCGATCGCTTCCGGCGAGGCGGTTCTTCTCCCGACCGAGAGGGTTTCAGGCGTCTGCCTTGTGGATATTGGCGGCGGAACGTGCGACATAGCGGTTTTCTACGAAGGCGAAATTTACTACACGGCGGTCGTGCCTATCGGCGGAAACCACGTCACGAACGATGTCGCCGAAGGGCTGAAAGTGGGGCGTGAAGAGGCGGAACGCCTTAAAACGCAAAGCGGAAGCGCCGTTCTTGAACTTGTAGTCGAAGAGGACGTGATCACCCTTCATCAGATCGGGCGAGATGAGGAGCGCAAACTTCGCCGCCGCGCCCTCGTTCAAATCATCCAACCCCGAATGCAGGAGATGTTTGAAATGATCCGGGACGAGCTTGCTCGGGCGGACTGCCTCGATAAAATTCCTTTCGGACTCGTGATTAGCGGCGGCGGCAGCCAACTGCGCGACTGTGCCGCAGTCGCGCAACAGACCCTGGGACTGCCGGTCAGAATCGGGAAGCCTCACGGAGTGGGCGGATTGGGGGATAGCCTGGAGCACCCCAGATTCGCAACTGCTGTCGGACTGATAAAGTTCGCTGTCAAACAGCGCTCAATAGAGAGCCAGATTGAGAAAAACCGCAAGCCTGCAAAAGTTTTCGGGTTGCGAGCGTTATGGGCGAAGTTTCTTGAGATGTTGGGAGTATGAGGTTCGCGCGGAGACGCTGGCGCTGAACTTCGCAAATACGGAGATCATGTTTTTGAAATACAATGAAAACTTGAATCCGGAGATGATGATTTGACACAATCGGAAGGGCGAGAACTATGAATAGAAATCTGCCGGAACTTGGGTCGGCGAGAATCAAAGTGATTGGAGCCGGGGGCGGTGGAACCAACGCCGTCAATCGCATGATCGATGCCGGACTGAACGGCATAGAGTTCATCGCGATGAACACGGATATTCAGGTGTTGAATATTTCTAAAGCGGAACGAAAACTTCAGCTTGGAGAGAACTCCACGCGCGGTCTCGGAGCTGGGGGCGACCCTTCCGTCGGGCGAATCGCCGCTGAAGAGAGCAAGAGCGAGATCAAAAAAATGCTCGACGGCGCGGACATGGTCTTCATCACGGCAGGCATGGGAGGCGGAACCGGAACCGGCGCCGCCCCAATCATCGCCGAGATCGCAAGCGAACTTGGAGCGCTCACTGTCGCCGTCGTGACTAAGCCCTTTCCTTTTGAGGGTCCAAGACGCGCAAGACTTGCGCTTGAAGGCGTCGAAAACTTGAAAAGCAAGGTCGATACCATCATTGTCGTGCCGAATGAACGCCTGATAACCATTGGGGATCGAAGAATGACCCTCGTCGAGGCGTTCAAAGTGGCGGACGACATTTTACGGCAGGGCGTTCAAGGAATTTCGGACATCATCACGATTCCGGGCATGATCAACGTGGACTTTGCGGATGTCCGCGCCATTATGCAGAACGCAGGTCCTGCCTTGATGGGAATCGGCACCGCGACGGGCGATCATCGGGCGGTTGAAGCGGCGCAGAACGCAGTCTCCTCTCAACTCCTGGAGACGAGCATCAACGGAGCCACGCGGGTTTTGGTCAACGTGACTTCCGGCAACGACCTCACGCTTGCGGAGTTCACAGAGGCGGCGGAGCAGATTTCGCAACTGTGCGATCAACGTGAAGCGAACATCATCTACGGTTGGGTTCCCGATGCGAGCCTGGAAGGCGAAGTTCGAGTCACGATCCTGGCGACAGGCTTCGGGCCGGCGGAAGGCTCCTCCACTAGTCACTCCTCGCGCCCCGCTCAAGCCCCGCCTCAGTATGGGCAGCAACGCCCCGGTGCTCCGGGGGTTCCCGGAGTTCCTATGGCTGGCGCTCCGAACTCGACTCAACCGAAACCGGATCAGCCGAAAAAACCGAGCAGCGAAGATCTGGATATTCCAGCTTTCTTGCGACGAAAATAGTCTCCGACAGTTTGATTTAACAAATAGCCGCAAAGAAGCGCAAAAGACGCAAAAAACGCCAACCGGTTTGGTTCCTTTTGCATTTTCTGCGCTTTTTTGCGGCTTCGTAGCCCCAAAAACAGATTTCAATTCTCGGCGGCGCCTCGCGCTGATCATGTTTCGCACATGGCACAGAAGGGTTTTCGGCGCTTTCGCATCCGGAAGACGCTTGTTGCTCCCGCAGGGGGTCACACCGCAGACGTCAAGTAAATTTTGTTTGGGAAACGCCTGTTTGCGAATCTTGGGCAAGTTGCGCTCCCAATGCTGAGACGCAACCCCAATTTTGGGAGAAGAGTGCGCCTATTGAGATTTTTCTGTTCGAATATCCTTAGAGGGTACGGCAAGCAGCGCATCCTACGCAACATTTTCTTCCCCCGAAATTGGGGACGCGCCTTAAAAGAACTCCCGCAACCAATTCTCTTCTCCCAAAATTGGGGCAGACGCTGACGCCTGAGAACGCAATTCGCGCAAACGCCTAATTTTCAATAGCTCTAAAACGCTTGAGTTATTTTCCGATAGAGCCACTCGGAATCATCAGCATTCTTTCACTTCCCGGATCGTTTCGATAGATTGGAGAACCTTTTGAGTTTTCGTTTTTTTCGCCGCACTCTTATTTCATTGTTTGCAATCACTCTCATCGCAATCTGCATTTTACCGAAACAAGCGCACGCTCAAAAGAGTTTTGATTTTCTGAACTACAAACCCTACCGGAAAAGCGTTCCTACGCCAACCGAGACATTGGGGTACGAGCCGGGCGTGCAACATACGAATTTTCGGGACCAGGAGAGAGTTCTCTTCGCTATTGCTCAGGCGGCGAAAGACCGCGTGAAAGTGTTCGAATACGGCAAGTCGGTGGAGGGCAGACCTCTTCGGCTCTATGCCGTCGCCTCCCCGGAACATCTCGCATCGCTGGAGAACTTGCGCATTCAAAACCAGAGTCTCGCAGACCCGCGACTTTTGAGGAACGAAATTGAAGGCGAGTTGATCGCGAAAAAAGCCCCCGCCTTCGTCTGGCTGAACCACTGCATTCACGGAGACGAATCGGCCTCTTTCGAGTCGGCGATGTGGACTTTCTACGCCTTCGCCGCTTCGGACTCCCCCGCTATCAAAGAGGCTCTCCAAAACAGCGTCGTTCTTCTCAATCCGGTCTTCAATCCCGACGGACATGAGCGATTCGCAGTCTGGTACACCTCCGTAGCGATCGGCAGCCCGGAGAGATTCGCCTACGAGAAGAGGCAACCCTGGGCGATTAGCGGGCGTTTCAATCATTTCCGATTCGACATGAACCGGGACAAAATGGCGCAATCGCAACCTGAAACGCAGCAGGAGACGGCCGCTTTCCTGCACTGGATGCCGCAAGTGTTTGTCGACGAACACGGGCAGGTCGAGAACTACTTTTTTCCGCCGGACGCGCAGGCGATCCATGCGATGATAGACCCGAAACGACTTGAGAAGTGGACGGATATCTTCGGCAAAGCAAACGGATCCGCCTTCGACAAAAACGGTTGGATGTACGTCACGCGAGAAACTTTCGATTTTTTCTACCCCGGCTACCTCGATACCTGGACGACGCTGAGCGGCGCGATCGGCATGACTTTTGAGACCGACGGCGGCGGCAATCTCGCGACGCGCAGAGGCGACGAGACGATCTCCACGCTGAACGACGCGATGGCGCATCACTACACGACCGCTGTGACGACTGTTCTCACTGCCTCTAAACACCGAGAAGAGCTTCTTAAAGACTATCTGTCCTATCGCAAAAGCGCGATTTCCGGCGGAAAAACAGAAAAAATGAAGCGAGTCGTCATTCCTTACGCAAAAGACTCCAAACGCATGAGCGAACTCGCCTCCGTTTTATTGCGCGTAGGCATCGAGGTAAAGGAACTGAAAACTCCGCTCGCTTCCGAGAAAGCGCATCCGTACTTGTCCGCATCGACGAAAAGCGAAGCGGTCACGAAAAGTTTTCCGGCGGGGTCGCTCTTAATCGAGATTTCGCAACCGCAGGGCAGGCTAGCCCGCGCCATTCTTGAGCCGGACGCAGAGTTCGACCCGATATTCGTGAAGGAACAACTTGCGCGACGCGAACGGAACGACAAGAAGAACGAACGCGAACGCAAAGAAGAGTACATGTTCTACGACATCACCGCCTGGTCGCTTCCCTATACCTTTGACCTCCCCGCTTTCTGGCTGGAAGATGTGACTAACGCCGAGACGTTGCCCCTCAAATTGGATGCGCTGAACCGAGTGAAGTTCGCCGCCTCGACTGCTGTTGAACCGCCGAAACAGAGCGCAGTCGCTTACGTGATCCCCTATGACAGAGAGAACGCAGCGACGCTCGCCCTCCGACTCATGGCGGAAGGATTTCGGCTTGCTGCGGTGACGCAACCTGCAAAGATCGGTCATGTCTTTCGTGAGCGCGGGACTTTTATCGCGAGAGTCGGCAGGAACCCGGAGACGCTCTTCAAACGCCTGAGCGAACTCTCGAAGGAGTTGGAGGTTCCCGTCATCCCGGTCGAAACCGCCTACAGCGAAGACTCGGAGATCGGGATCGGTTCCGGCAGCATTCAAGATTTGAAGGCGCCCTCAATCGCAGTAGTGCAAGACGACGGCGTGTCGCACACCGGGTTTGGAGCGGTCTGGAATCTGCTGAATCAGACTGGATTGAAGTTCACTCCGCTTCGAATCAGCGCTCTTAATTCCTCGAATCTGGATCATTTCAACGTGGTAATTTTCCCGGACGGCGGCGGATACGGAACCGAATTAGGCAAATCCGGAATCGACAGACTCAAGGAGTGGGCGCGAGAGGGAGGCGTTCTGATCGGGCTCGGCGAGGGCGGCAGTTGGATGCTGGACAAGGAAGCCGGGATCAGCTCGGTGACGGCGGTCGGCAGCGACGGCGACGACAAAAGCGACGACAAGCCGAAAGAAGACAAAAAAGAGGACAAAAAAGAGGACAAGGCGAAATCGAAAAACAAGAAGCCCGCCGACCTTGCCGGCGCGATCTTCCGGGCGAAGCTGGACACGACGCACTTCGTGGGCTATGGCTTTGATCGCGAAGAGATCGCTGTCCCGCTCGGCGGCGACACTTTTTGGAAACCAACGACGAAAGGCTCGAACGTCCTCACCTTCGGCGCAGACAAGCAACGCCTTGCAGGCTTCGCCTGGCCGGGCAACACGGAGAAACTGCTTGCGAACTCCGCCTATGTCGTAGACGAGCCGCTCGGCTCCGGTCACGCTCTCCTCTTCCTCTCAGACCCGACGTTCCGAGCGATGTGGCCCGGTCTCCGAAGGCTGACGCTGAACGGAATCCTGTTCGGCCCGAGACGTAGCGGGCGTTAGATGTAGAAACGTGCTTTATTATAGGCTATTTTCACGAAACCCTTGACAAAGAGCGGGGGGGGGGGGGGCGTAAAAATA
>JAYVOT010000485.1:0-1759 GCA_043757795.1 Chthonomonadaceae bacterium
ATTTTGTTGAAATCGGAGAGGTTGCGCTTGAGTAGGAGCGAAGCGTAAGCATTGAAATAGGAACGACTTTAAATCCGCCGTCACGATAAAATTTTCTCATTTTTCATTTCATTTTGCATTCGTCTCCTGCTCGGCAATGGAACGCAGATTATCAAGCGAAGATTCGACGCCGCGCTTGCTTCCTATCGTGTGGAAAATCGCATAAGCTTCGTAGAAAAAATCGTATGCGGTATCAATCCGCTTCTCCTCGAACTCGATCTTGCCGATATTTTGCAGAGATTGCGCAATGCCCAGCTGATCGCCAAGCTCTCGTTTTATCGCAAGACTATCCTCAAACAACTTCTTCGCCAGAACATAGTCGATCTGTGAAAAAGCGACTATTCCCAGGTTGTTGAGCGACCATGCGATGCCCTGTCGATCATTGAGTTGCCTTCGCAATGCGAGAGACTCTTCATGCCGATGAGTCGCCGACGCCAAATTTCCCTGCATATGCGCAATATTTCCAAGATTCGTAAGCGTATTTGCAATAGCGCGCTTTTCACCGATCTCACGTTTTATGGAGAGACTGCTCCGGTAGTATCGGTTCGCCTCGTCCAGCTTATTTCTCTGAAGCGCGAGAACTCCCAGGTTGTTGAGCGCCGCCGCCTCACCGACTCGATCATTTTGGGCGCAACGTATGGCGAGGCTCTCAAGATTAAGCTCCTCCGCCTTCCCGTAATCGCCCTGAATTTCGGCGATGACCGCCAGATTGCCAAGCGCTTTCGCTGATCCGTTCAAATCCCCGAATCCTCGATAAATTTGCAAACTGTCTCCAAAGCATCGCTTCGCTTTTTCGTACTCGCTCAATTGAAACCGGCAACGACCCTGACTGCTGAGAGCGGAGGCATGCAGGACGCTCTCAGGCTGCTCGCAGGATTTTTTGAGCGCGTTCTCTAAGAAATCCGCGCCTTCATGCAGATAGCCCTGCATTTCGAAAAACAGTCCTATAGCGGCGGCAAAACGCAAACTCAGTGCAGAGTTCGTCTCTTCGCTCAGAGCCGTTTTCATTGCCAATCTGAGATTTCCGATCTCCGCTTCTATGTGATTCAAGGCTTCCGTGTCGAATGTCGACTTTTCGCGCGATATCAATCCTTCGAGAAAGCTCGAAAAGTACAAAAGATGCCGTCGCTTGAATTCGGTTTCCACTCCATGTTCGAGTTTCAGCTTGCAAAATTCTCTAACTCTCTCCAGCATGGCAAAGCGAACCGTTCCGTACTGCTCATAGGAGTTGATAAACGATCGCTCCTTCAACTCCGCCAACTTCGTCAAAACTTCAGCTTCGCAGGCGACGCCGCCGGCAGCTTCCGCCGTCCAACCTCCGTTGAAAAGCGACAATAACAGCATGAAACTCTGTAGAGGTTGCAACAAAAGATCAAAGCTGCTCTCCAACGCTGAGCGCAAAGTCCGATGCCTGTCCGGCAAGTCAAGATTGCGCGAAGTTGGAAACTCATAGAGTTTTGAGAGATGATCCAACATTTGCGCGGGAGAAAGGACGGAGCCCCACGCGGCTGCCAGCTCTATCGCCAGCGGAATGCCGTCTAGTTTGGCGCAAAGTTTGATTATATCCGCTAAAATCGTCTCGTTCAAATGGAAATCAGCTCCGACTGCGAAGGCTCTATTCAGAAAAATCTGAATGGCGGGAAAGTCTTTCGAAGATATCGCGGGGAGCGAGAGCGAGGGAATATCCAATGGTTTCAGGTAGAGAACATGCTCCCCTCTC
>JAYVOT010000486.1:0-6405 GCA_043757795.1 Chthonomonadaceae bacterium
CAACCGAAAAAGCGGGATTCAATTGGATTGGGCGCTCAACATGAATGAATTACTGATGTTACGCAGACCTGACCACAAAATGTTTTTTTCGAGAGTTGAATATCCCCCGGCATGTCTGCGCTTTTGAATCTCAGGAATAATTTCCCGGTCTATGTGGTCCTTCGCGCCGGATGTCCTTCGGAAATGAGACGGACTGGCCTGCCCGTAGGACTGCCATTCCTGTGCCAGTTTGCAGGGGCCGTTGCTTGTC
The DNA here is from genome assembly GCA_043757795.1 of Chthonomonadaceae bacterium. GTDB lineage: Bacteria > Armatimonadota > Chthonomonadetes > Chthonomonadales > Chthonomonadaceae > JAYVOT01. The sequence continues at coordinate 251 of JAYVOT010000486.1, forward strand.
GAGCATAGTCCGGACTTGAGTCTCGTGTGCGAAGCACACACGGCGGAACGCCACCCAGACCGTGACTTTAGTCATGGGACTCCAGTCATAGCGCTCTACTCATATTGCTCAAAGAACGACCTGAAGTCCGCGGCTGAATTTAAAATATTCGCCTTTGCGTGCTGAGAGGGAGTTTCGTCTTTTTAGAAGGAGAAGCGTATTGAAATTCACGAAGATGCATGGAATCGGCAACGATTTCATCTTAGTGGACGCGTTGGGCGACAACGCCTATGAAACGAATGCACACGACATCAGTAAAAAAGTCAACCACCGAAAATTTGGAATTGGGGGGGATGGACTGGTCCTCGTTCTTCCCTCAAAATTGGCAGCCTTCAAGATGAGGATGTTCAACCCCGACGGAAGTGAAGCGGAAATGTGCGGAAATGGCATTCGATGCTTCGCGAAGTACGTTCACGACAAATTTCTAACCCCGGACGTGAACATTAAGGTAGAGACCCTTGCAGGAGTCAAAGAACTCAAGATGAGCTTGAAAGACGGCAAAAGAGAAGGGAAAGTCGACTCAGTGAGAGTCGACATGGGGGAGCCTGCTCTCAAACGTTCTTCCATTCCAATGAGAGGGGACGAGGCGGAACAGGTTGTAGGAGAGACATTGAAAGCGGAAGGGGAAAAGTTTGAAATCACATGCGTGAGCATGGGAAACCCTCATGTCGTGATTTTCGGGGACAACATTTCGAGTGTTCCTGTCGCGAAGCTCGGCGCTTCCATCGAAAACCACAAATCTTTTCCGAAGCGGACAAACGTCCATTTCGTCCAGATCGTCAACTCTTCAGAGATCATCATACGCACCTGGGAACGAGGAGCGGGCGAGACGCTCGCTTGCGGAACTGGAGCTTGCGCCTGCGTCGTCGCTTCCGTTTTGAACGGTAAAACGGGAAGAAATGTGCTCGTACACCTCCCCGGAGGCGATCTGAGAGTAGAATGGGCAGGCAATAATCGAGTCCTGATGACAGGTCCGGCTGAAGAGGTCTTCGAAGGCGAGATCGATATTTGAATTCAGGGAGAGCTGACATGCATGTCATAGGCGTCGATGTCGGAACAGGAAGCGTCCGAGCCGGGCTGTTCACAAAAGAAGGAGTAATGCTCGCTTCCGCAGTCGAACCCATTAAAACGTGGAAGCCGCGTCCCGACTTTGCGGAGCAGTCATCCGAAAACATTTGGCTAGCCATCGGAACGACAATTCGATCCGTTTTGAAGCTATCCGGCATTGATCGAGAACGAATCGTCGGAATAAGCTTCGACGCCACTTGTTCTCTTGTTGTTTTGAACGAAGATGACGAACCTCTAACTGTCTCGCAGGAAGGGGATTCGGAACGAAACGTGATTGTATGGATGGATCACCGCGCTCTGAAGGAAGCGGACGAGATCAATCTTGGCGATTATGCCCCTCTGAAATATGTTGGCGGGAAAGTTTCTCCTGAAATGGAGACTCCGAAACTCCTGTGGCTAAAAAGAAATTTACCGGACACATGGAGCGCCGCAGGAAAATTCTTCGATCTTGCGGACTACCTTACCTTTCGTTCTACCGGAGACGACACAAGGAGCCTCTGCACTGTTGTTTGCAAGTGGACTTATCTGGGACATCTGGGCGAATCCGGCGGTTGGGACAAAGAATATTTCAATTCCATCGGCTTGAGCGAACTGCTGGATGGGAAGAAAATCGGCACGAAGTTCAGTCCAATGGGAAATCGAGTTGGCAATCTCACCTCGAAAGCGGCGGAAGAGCTTGGTCTGACTGAAAAGTGCGCGGTGGGCATCGGAATCATTGACGCGCACGCAGGTGGTTTAGGACTGTTGGGAGCGATTTGGAAGGACAGTCCTGAACGCGACCCAGCGCTGCTTGAAACCGTTCTCGCGTTGATTGGGGGCACAAGCGCTTGCCACATGGCCGTCTCAAGAGAACCGAGATTTATCGAAGGGGTCTGGGGGCCGTACTGTGGCGCAATGGTAAGCGGAATGTGGCTCACTGAAGGAGGACAAAGCGCTGCAGGAAGCGCGATCGATTATGTCATTGAAGATCACGCAAATTTCCCGCGACTGTTGAAGACGGAGAACGAAACTTCTCACAGCAGATACGAACTGCTGAATGCTGAAACGGATCGACTCCGACAAGAGTTCGGTCTTCCCTATCCCGCTCAACTCACCAAAAATATTCACATCCTCCCCTACTTTTTAGGCAATCGTTCTCCCAACGCGGACCCCCGCGCAGTTGCGACTATAGAGGGACTTACCCTTGATGCCTCTATCTCTTCTCAAGCCCTGCGATACTATGCTGCGATTCAAGCGGTCGCGTATGGGACAAGAGACATCGTGCAAACGCTCAACGAGTCCGGCTATCGGATTGATACGCTTTTCGCAACGGGCGGAGGCACGAAAAATCCGCTATGGCTTCAAGAGCATGCCGACGCAACCGGACTTCCTATCGTACTTGCGAAGGAGCCGGAAGCGGTGCTTCTAGGAACAGCCATTCTCGCGGCGACCGCGGCGCAAATTTACCCGGATGTCATGCACGCTATGCAAGCCATGAGCGTAGAGGGTGAAACGATTCGCCCTAATATTGCGACTTCGTCCTACCATAAAGCGAAATTCGAAATATTCAAACAGATGTACCGGCAACAACTCGAAAGAAGAAAGACCATGTCGGAACTATGACGCAACCAATCATTATCACTACCTGGAAATTCGGACTTGCCGCCGCAAATGCTGGCTATGCAAAGCTCATCTCCGGGGCAAAAGCGATTGACGCGATTGAAGCCGCCGCAAACGTTACGGAAGAGGACCCTGAAATCAACTCAGTAGGGTTTGGCGGGTTGCCGAACTCCGAATGCGTGTTGGAACTTGACGCAGTCATCATGGACGGACTCACGCACAACGCAGGTTCGGTGGCTGGTTTGACGGATACCTCCCGTGCGATTTCGGTCGCTCGAAGGGTGATGGAAAGAACTCCGCACACCCTTCTAGTCGGGCAAAACGCAGTTCGGTTTGCAAGATCGCAGGGGTTCGCTGAAACCGATCAATTGACGGAGCATTCCCGAAAACGCTGGGAAAAATGGAAGTCTTCAAACTCAGGTTCGGATGTGTCTCATTTCGACCTTGGCCCAAAAGAGAGCAAGCCTTCGCCATCGAAATCGAAATCGAAACGACCCTATGCCCCCGATGATCATGACACGATAGGACTTTGCGCCCTGGATCAGTTCGGCAACTTGGCGGGAGGTTGCACTACTTCAGGAATGGCTTGGAGTCTGCCCGGAAGAGTTGGCGACTCCCCCATTATCGGCTCCGGATTGTACGTGGATAATGAAGTCGGCGCCTGCGCAGCCACAGGGCACGGCGACGAAATGATGCGAGTGTGCCCCTCCTACCGAGTTGTCTCGCTGATGGAGAGAGGAATGCACCCTCAACAAGCTTGTGAGGAGACTATTCGTTATATGTTGCGAAAAATGCCGCCGGAAACCCATAACTTTTACGGAGGAGGCTTGATAGCGCTCCGAAAAGACGGAGCCTTTGGCGCTGCCGCAACCGCTTCCGGATTTGGAAGTCCGGATCGACTCTGGCAATGGTGCGTCGCCTTCAACTCCGTAGCGGAACTCAAAGAGGGACCGTATGTCGAGTTAAATCATCTTACCCCTACACTCTTATGAAACATATCATTATCGGAACCGCAGGACATGTCGATCATGGCAAAACGACGCTCATACAAGCTCTCACCGGAACGAATCCGGATCGCCTGAAGGAGGAGCAAGAGCGGGGAATGACGATCGATATAGGCTTTGCAGCCCTCAAACTTCCGGATGGAACCATCGCCGGAATTGTCGATGTGCCAGGACACGAACGCTTTTTAAAAAATATGCTCGCCGGCATAAGCGGAGTTGATGTCGTCCTACTCGTCATCGCCGCCGATGAGGGCATAATGCCTCAAACTTCCGAACACCTTGATATCCTACGAATTCTTGATGTAAAAAACGGCGTCATCGCCCTTACTAAAATTGACCTCGTCGAGAAAGAGTGGACGGATGTTATTGAAGAAGATGTTCGAGAGCGGATCAAAGACACTTTTCTTGCGAAATCCCCTATCATTCGCGTTTCGGCCGCCACTGGAAAAGGGGTTGAAGCTCTCAAGAAAACCCTGATGTCTTCCGTCAGCAGGGCGGAAGCTAGAAACTCTTCACTGCCCTTCCGCCTCCCAATTGATCGCGTGTTCACGCGCCCCGGATTCGGGACTGTCGTTACCGGCACGTTGGTGGCGGGCGCTCTCAGGATAGGCGACACGGTCGAGATCACTCCCCAAAAAATCATATCTAGAGTAAGAGGACTTCAAGTTCATGGTCAAAAAGTGACTGTAGCGGAAGCAGGCTCAAGAGTGGCGGTGAATCTAGCCGGTGTCGAATTGGATTCAGTGGAACGCGGAGCGCAACTCGCTGCGCCGGAATCGATCCTGCCTACCACGACTTTTGATGCAACATTGCGACTGCTCCCTGCTATCGACTCCCCTCTCAAAGACAGACAAAGAGTTCGCATTCACATTGGAACTGCGGAGATAATCGGAAGAGTAAGACTACTTGAAGACGACTCTGAAGTGAAGTCAGGCGGCGAAGCCTACATTCAATTAAGAGGAGAATCGGAGTTCTGTTGCCAACGCGGAGATCGATTCGTTTTGCGCACTTACTCCCCCATGAACACGATCGGCGGCGGAACCATTCTTGACTCCTCCCCTGAGAAACATCGAAAGGGAAGCGAAGAAGCCCTTGAAACTTTGAAAGCGAAAGAACGAGGAACGCCGGAGGACCTTATATTGACAGCGCTTCTACGTTGCCCAGTAGGCATTTCAAGGAAGGAACTGTTGCCGCAATTGGGCACTGAAGTCGGCATCGCTCAACAGGCGATACAAACTCTTTTCGAGAGCGGAAAAATCACGGGATTGACGACGGATCGCCTCATTCATCACCGTATGCTCAAGACTTTACAAGACCGCGCCGTCTCACTGATGCGGGAATATCACGATCAGTTCCCTCTCCGCCCGGGAGTTCCGAAGGAGGAGTTGAGAACTTCGCTAAATAGAGAGATGGAACCACGCGCATTCGGTCCCCTGCTCCATCTTTGGGAGAGAGAAAATTTGATGCTCTCTGAAGGCGCTTCCGTTCGACTTGCCGACTTTAAGTTGACTTTGAATGAACGTCAACAGAATCTTCTGGAGCGTATTGGAGGCGCCTACCGACGCAATGGAATAGCGCCGCCGAGCATTGCAGAGGTCTCAAAAGAAGTTGCCGCCCCGCAAGATGCCGTCACTGCGCTCATTCGAGTCGGTGTGGATCAAGGCGTTTTTCATCGGGTTTCTGATGGAATCTTCTACCATAGCTCCACAGTAGACGAACTTAAAAAAATGGCGGCTGACTATCTCTCAAAAAACCCTTCTCTCACGGTCGGCGCTTTTAGAGACCTTACCGAGTCCAATCGCAATCAGTCTCTTCAACTTCTGGAGTACTTCGATCAGATCAAGTTCACCCGCCGCGTCGGCAATGATCGTACTCTCTACTGAATCCGGCGCTTTGCCGCATGCGAGCCGGGTACTTTCAGTATCCGAGTCGAGCTTCTCAAATCCCGGCGGTCTTAATCTCATAAGCCCATATTAGCCCTTTCGGAACGACAAATTACCGCATTTTTTTGAAAAAAATATGTCCGATAATGTATTTATAACATCATAACGACAATTTTTTTCAGATTGGGCTATAGCCCAATCTGAAAAAAATTTCGCGAAGCGCACAGCGCTTCGCGAAATTATAGGATGCACGACGAAAGAAAATCGATGCGAATGACACTTCTTTAATTCTACCGACTAAGGCGAATGACTCTTTACAAAATCAACCAACTTCTGCGCGGCCACGCCGTCTTTTAAGTTGGTGACTTCGTAATCATTCACGTCCAGCGTTTGGACGATCCTTCCCGCGGCAAGAACTTCACCCTTTAAAATAAAAAGAATACTCTCATTCGCATGAGCATGAGACCACTGAAAAAAACGCGACCTGCCTTCAGGGTTTAGCTCTAAATGAACTTTGTAGCTTCTTCCTCCCAAAACGGTCGCGGGTTGTTCCTCCAAGTAG
>JAYVOT010000487.1:0-6391 GCA_043757795.1 Chthonomonadaceae bacterium
AGCCGTTTTTCAAGTCTAGCTTGACGTCTCGAACTGCGGGCGGAGCAAATTTCAAAAGATAGACACCCAGAAAACCTAGCAAGAGAATCGCCAGTCCGAAAGCCATTCGCATCCTCGCTCTCGCACGGCTTCGAGGCTTTAATTCCGATTCTCCAGGAATTTTTTCGGGTGGTTCGTTCAGATTGTCGTTTTCGGCGTTTGTTTGCAAGTTTGATTCCTCGGTCAGTTTGCAGATCGGAGGGTATCGAGAGTGAGTTGAGGAGCGCATCACATTTTCGTTCAAATTCACCGCCAATGCTGTTTGGACTTTTCATTATCTCCAATGTTTAGACTGTCGATTAGGCGATTTTGAAACTCTCTACGATGGCATCCATTTGGGTGGTCATCAAAGCGCTCTTCGAAGTTCGATACCCGTCATGCAGACTAATAATTAGGTTCTTTTCCTTGTCCGGCGTAAACGCAAAGACTGAAATGCTTGTTGAAGTATGCTGGGCGATTCCTTTGCCCGCAGTTAGGATTTTCAACTTTCGTAAAGTCAGTTCTCTCTTAAATCCGGATCCTAGCGGACAAAGATTATAAATCTCTATTTTTGGATTGAATGACAAGTATGATTTGTCGAAGAAGAGCTTTTGTTCTTTCTCCATTCCGTTACGACATGCCGCATTCGTATCAATTTTGCCTGTCGCTGGCGCGGATACATTGAATTCTAGTTGTTTTCGGCATATTTAAATTTATTTCGCTCCCTTTATGAATTTGATCCGCCGAAGCGAACATGCCATTTGATTTACTCGTTTAAAGATTATATACGTGATTTCATTTTCTTTATGAAAGACCAATTTTCGAAAACATTGCTCTTATTTCATTCATTTCCTATTCAATTAAAAGCCAATCTGCCGGAGTGCGGAACGTCAGCTGATAGCCGTACATCAAGTTCAAACTATACTCATGGTAAATCGGCTTAGACGATTTCGACAGATACAGCCCCAAAACCCAACCATGATCAGAGACACGAGTCCGGCGAATCTTATTTCCTTTTGTTTCATACGAGACTTTCGCGACAAGATTTCCGATTTCAATCTCAATGAGTTCCTATCACTTCAGGCGATGGCGAGCTACGCTTATTTTTCGGGATGGTCCTAATACTTTCCGCCATTTTGCGAAGTTCGGATTCAATTTCCCATTCTCGTTTGCTGTCATATAAGGCGTTGATTCTGATCTTCAAATTCCGACTGCCATCTGAGGAGAGCGCAAACACTGTGAAAATATTTTGACTTAATTCCGAATCATTGGGTCGCTTGGACTTGAATCGCTTCGGAACGACGTCTTTTGTCATCATCCAGGGAGTGCCGCTTATGGTTTGACCTTTTGAAATCGTAGTGTCGAATGCTCCCATGCCTTTGTATCGATCCGCCATTTTTTGCATTGAAGAGTGTTCCATATCCCGGATTTTAGTGGGAACTAGAGGGTCTGATATCGGCGTTTGCGCACAAGAGATCACCATTTGATCTGCATATGGGAGTGCACGTTTATCGCCTCTGAATAGTTTTTCCATCCACGCTCGAACTCCTTCCGGCCTTATACGAATTAACGAAAAGCCTGTGGAAAGATCATCGTTTTTCTTTCCAATCGTTGTCAAAACAGGGATTAATTGATGAGATTCATCTCCTTCTTTTTTCCAATCAAGGAAGGAGCGCACAATGAGAACTGAATTGCTATCTATATCGATTTTGTACTCTCGGTAGTCAGGGAGCGATCTAAAGTAGAGGATTCCAAAAATCATACATATTAACAAAACAGAAAGGAACGCCAAAGATTTCGCGACTCTTTTGGAACGCTCCGGCATGGGTCGCAAGCTTGAGGTTGGATTTTCAATCACCATTAATTATTCCTAACTTTTGATTTTCGTGTTTCTTTCGCCTGCTTGTTCGAGAAGATTTTAAAATTTTCAGCGATGGATTTTGCTTCAGGACCAGTCAAGAGAGGATTGTTTTTTGACAGGATTTTCAGGATTTTCAGGATTAAATTCAAGAAACCGCATATTGACGACAATCAAAACTGAGCCCGAGAGTTTATTTTTAATCCTGTAAGGATACGCGCATAAATTAATGCACTGAGTTCTGCTCATTTTTGAGATCAAACTCACCTAAATTCCAGTGCAATAATTGTTGGGCGACTCCTAAATCCTGTCAAAATACATTTCTGCAATTCAGTTTTGCAGGTCAAAATATCGTTTTCCGGTGACTGAGTGAACATCTTACGGGTTGGAGTGCGATATTGAGTCATAAGTATTGCCGAAGGCACGGGCAACGCTGTCTCTCCTACGAAACTTGTTTAGGTATACTACGGTGAAAAGCGCTCAACGGGTTCATTGAATTGCGCTGTTTTTAAGATTATTCTCTCAAAACTTGACGAACCGCCTGCGATAAGGCAAAATACACTTTCGTATTGCGATTCAATTCCATGATAACCACTAACGCGCCAAGAAATTCACCCTCGATTGAACAGGGAAAGACCCCAATTTGCAATTAAAGAAGCTAAACCTGCTTGGTTTCAAGACGTTCGCGGACAAGACCGAAATACGGATAGACAACGGGCTAACCGCTATCGTCGGACCGAACGGCTCCGGCAAGTCGAACATCGTGGACGCACTACTTTGGGTGTTGGGGGAACAGAACCCCAAACATCTGCGCGGCTCGTCCGCTCAAGATGTCATCTTCAACGGAACCGACAAGCGCAAGCCGCTCGGAATGGCGGAAGTCAAGCTCACCGTAGACAACAGCGACGGGACTCTGCCTGTCGCCTACAAAGAAGTGACCATCACCCGGCGAATCTATCGATCCGGTGAGTCGAATTACCTCATCAACAACATCCCCTGCCGCCTCAAAGACATCGTAGAGCTTTTTCTCGATACGGGAGTCGGCAAAGGGGCGTATGCCTTCGTGAGTCAGAGCGAGATAGACGCCGTCCTCTCCGCCAAACCGGAAGACCGCCGGGAACTCTTTGAAGAGGCGGCGGGGATCAAAAAATACCGCGTCAAAAAGCGGGAAGCATTACGAAAACTCGAAAACGCCGAAGCGAACCTTTCCAGAGTCCGGGATATCCTTGTCGAGCTTGAAGAGCAACGCGGACCGATTGAAAAGCAAGCGCTGACAGCCCGTAGATATCTTCAATTGCAGGAGCGATTGCACGAGATCGAAGTCGGAATGCTCATCGCGGAGCTTCAAAAAGCGGACTACGAACTCTACGCCGGAAAGCGAGAAAAGGACGAAGATCAGACGGCGCTGTTGAAGTTGGAAACGGAACTGACGACGCTTGAGGCGCAGGCGACCGAACTTGCCGAACAGACGACTGTTGCAGAGGAGGAGCTTGAGGAGGCGCGGCAGACTCGACAACAGACTTTCTCGAAGTCCGAACGAACTGAGAGCCAATTGAGCTTGATGGTCGAACGAAGTCGGATGGCGAACAAGAGTCAAGAGGAGTTGGGGCAGGAGCTTGAGGCTCTCACGCAACGAATGAGAGCGTTGAGAGTCCAGATAGAGTCGGATCGAGAAGAGAAGGACGAAACCGAGGCGGAAGAGTCGAAACGTCGCGAGGAGTGGGCGGCGCAACGCGGCGAACTGACGGAACTCGATCAGGCGACGCAGACTGTCGCAAGGCAGGCGGATGCAAGGCAAGCGGAACGGCTAAAACTTGCGCAGGAGAGAGCCGGGCGCGAGGCGGCGCTGCGAGCTGCGCAAGAACGAATCAACGAAGCGAAACCGCGCTCCGAACGCCTGACTCGTGAAGTGGCGGAGTTGTCGAACTCCCTTTTAGAGACTCAGGAGCGCGAGAACGCGGCGAAACTTCGCAAGCAGGAACGGCAACAAGAGCGCGAGACTCTCGCGCTGCAACGCTCCGAAGTTGAAGAAAGTTATCGCGAAACTCAGAGCGTGATCGTATCGCATCGCCAAAAATTGGAAACTGAACGGCGTACTCTGGCAGAGCAATCGGCGCGGCTTTCTACTCTCACTGAGCTTCAGGAGAACCACGAAGGCTTTTATCAGGGAGTACGCGCCGTCCTTCAAGCGGAGAAGCGAAAGCAGATATCCGGGCATTTCAAGGCGGTCGTAGACCTGCTCACCGTCCCTGAAAACTACAGAGTCGCAGTGGAAGTGGCGCTTGGCGGCAGCCTGCAGGACATCGTCACGGAGACCGAAGCTGAGGCGAAGGCGGGCATCGAGTGGCTGAAAAGAAATCGCGCCGGACGCGCGACTTTCCTCGCCCTGCCCCTTTTGAGACCCGGACAGCGAATTTCGCCGCCGACAGGGCAGTCTGAAATTAAAGCCGCGATGGAACTGATCGGGTACGACCCAAAATATTCGCAAGTGATCCAACTTTTGCTGGGAAGAGTATTGATCGTGCCGGACATGGATTCCGCTATCGCCGCCTCTCGAAGGCTCACAGGATGGAGCAAAATTGTCACGCAGGAGGGCGAGCAGTTGTCGCCGGGCGGGGCGCTGACGGGCGGCTCCCTGCAGGGCAAAGGCGCACACCTCGTCGGGCGAAAAGGCGAGATGGACGACCTCAAATCCCGGCTTCCCAAGATACGGTCGGAAGTCGAAAAAGTTGTCGGACAGTTGGAGGCGAATCAGATCGCATTGCAAAGTCTGGAGTCTGAGCGCGCTGAACTGGCAAAAGAGGAGTCCGCAGTGGCCTCCGAGTTGGCGTCCTTAGAGAGTTCGCTCGTAGGAATTGAGCGCGAGCATACGCGACTCCTGCGAGACCGAGCGGAACGAGACGCAGCTCTGTCCGCCCTATCAGCACAGGTGGGCGTCTTGAATGAACAGTCCTCTCGCCTCTCAAATGAGTTGACGAAGGGGGCGGAGGAGAACGAGACAGCGGACGACGCACTTGCCGACCTCATCGAAGAGACGCGGAATCTGACGCAAAAACGCGACGCCTGCCGATCAAAAGCGGTGACTCTTGAAGTGGATGTCAGCCGTTTGAAAGAGAAGCGCGAAGGAATTGCCCGCGCGCTTGCAGTGGACAGGGCGACGCTCTCCGGGTTGGAGATGCAACATCTTCAAAAGGGATCGCAACGCGCCAACAGCGCGACGGAAGGGGCGGAAGCGCTTGCAGAGCGTGAGCGATTGGCGACGATTCTGGTCGAGACAAAACTCAGTTTGGAAAAAGCGGATTCGGAACTGCAAAAAGCCTCAGCGGCGAAACAGGCGCTTGTCACTGCGAATTTTACCGCCAACTCTTCGATTCGAGAAAGAATTCTGCGACGAAGCGAAGTGACGAAGAGTCTGCACGAGAACGAACTTCGGTTGGCGCGTCTGGAAATCCAGCTTTCGCAGGTCACAGAGCGACTGCAAGAGGAGTATTCGATTTCAAAAGAGGAGGCTCTAAAACGACCGGAAGAGACGAACGTCGACAAAAACACGGCGATGGAAGTCTCTCGCCTTCGCCGAGAAATTCGAGCGATGGGTCAGGTGAACACAGGCGCGGTGGATGAATATGACCGTCTGACGGAGCGTTTCGACAATTTAAACGAACAGAAAGCGGACATCGATAAGGGGCGCGAAGCTCTGCTCTCAACGATCGCCGAGATCGACGACAGCACGCGCGGAGTCTTCATGGAGACTTTCGAGGCGGTGCGGGCGGAGTTTGATCGCCTCTTCCAACGACTGTTCGACGGCGGAACTACGAAACTGGTTTTGACGGATCCGAACGACGTTTTAGAGACGGGAATCGAAGTGATCGCGCAACCGCCGGGCAAGAAAGCGCAAAGCCTCTCCCTCCTCTCCGGCGGAGAACGCGCCCTCACCGCGACAGCCCTCCTTTTCGCCTTCCTCGCGGTAAAACCAAGCCCGTTCGTGCTTCTCGACGAAGTGGACGCCCCGCTCGACGGCGCAAACGTGGAGAAGTTCACAAATCTTGTCAAAGAGTTCAGCGCGAAAAGTCAGTTCCTGCTCATTACCCACAACCCCACGACGATGGAGGCGGCTCCCACGTGGTACGGCGTCTCAATGCGGGAGGCGGGCGTCAGCAGCATCCTCTCCTACCGGGTTCCGCAAGAAGCGACTCAAAGCGCCCTCGATGAAAGCGTCAATTTAACGGAGGCGGTCGGGAAATAGCAAGCGATATTGAGGCAATCCTCTCAGACGATACGGATCTATCGAGCAACTCCTATTTCCTAATTAAGCAACTCCCAAAAATAGCTGAATCGATTGTATCGGCGTGTTCCACTTAATCCGACGCTTTGAATCCTGCTTGTACGGCAAACGGCCGAAACAACCAGATCGAATCCCGGAAATATAAATTCCAGGTCTTTTGCAGCGTTGCGTGTGCTTCGCACATGACTTGGTCGACTTTCTCCTGTGCGAAGCACAGACGGCGGAACGCCACC
>JAYVOT010000488.1:0-1755 GCA_043757795.1 Chthonomonadaceae bacterium
CGCGCCCTCGGCGCTTCCCGAACTGCCCGGCATAAGCATTGGCGATATCCCTACCTATTCCGAGCTTGGTCTGATTCGATCTCCAAGAGTCGTGCTTCAAAGAGGCGGCGAACGCACTGCGAATACGATCCTGGACTCTTTTTTACGTGAACGAGGCGTCGGATACAGCTATTTGCTGTCAAATCCGGCAGCTTCCGCTCAAGCTTGTTCGCGGCTCAGTCCTTATCTAGCCTGGGGTTCCCTTTCTTTGAGGCAAGTCTACCATTCATTGCGACGTCGGAGAGATAGTGTCGAGGCTCTTGCTGAGCCTTACTCGACTGAAAAATGGCTTCGTTCCCTTCAGGGGTTCGAGGAAAGACTGCACTGGCGAGATCACTTCATTCAAAAATTGGAGGACGAGCCGAGGATAGAGTTCGAAAACTTTCATCGGGGTTACGACGGTCTGCGCGAAGAAGAGTTTGATTTGGAGAAGTTCGAAGCGTGGAAAGAGGGGCAAACGGGATACCCTATGATCGACGCATGCATGCGATCCCTGACAGCGACAGGCTGGATCAACTTTCGGATGCGCGCCCTGTTGGTCTCCTTCGCTTCCTACAGCCTATGGCTCCATTGGCGAGAACCGGCGCTTCACCTTGCGAAACTCTTCCTGGATTACGAACCGGGGATACACTACTCTCAATTTCAGATGCAATCCGGCACGACGGGAATCAACACGGTACGAATCTACAATCCCACAAAACAGGCGAGAGACAGGGACGTTGACGGAGCTTTTATTCGAAGGTGGGTTCCTGAGTTGCAGAATGTCCCCGCCGGCCTTCTTGCGACTCCGTGGCTGATGTCGCAGTCGGAGAGTCTTCGGGCGGGATGCTTTATCGGGGAGACGTATCCCGCACCGATAGTCGATCATGATGCCGCTGTCAAACACGCGAAAAGCAAGATTTACGAGATTCGGAACCGCCCTGAAACGCAACGCCTCGCAGATGAAATCCGATTCAAACATGGAAGCAGAAGACCGGTTTTCAATGGGCGTTTGAAGGAGACGAGGTGGAACGGTCAACTTCGTATGGACTTTCAGGAAGAAGATCTCGCTCTAGTCGGCAATTCGCGCTAACTCAAAGGGTTTTGCGTAGTTGGGAGACCGGGCGAAATACGAAATGACTTCTATCGTCTGAACTCGTATCAGGGCAACTGAATTATCCTGCTTAAAGGCGTTCCGCGACCGTGCAATAAATCGCACCGCTCAATGGCGTTCCGCCTGTCGTCCTCCGGACAAAAATACAGAACGCGCCTTCCGCGCCCCTGCGTCCGGAAACGCTTGCTTTTTCATGCCGGGTATTTTCAGTACCGGAATCGCATAGCCGGGCAATGAACTGCCCGGCTCTCATGCAAGGCTAAGGCAACGCCCAACAATTATCGAATTGATATTTACTCTCATTTGAACTCAATTGTATCAGTATTTCGACGCATTAATTGTTGGGCGCTAAGCGCCCATTGCCTACTTGATAGTAAACCTCTCGATGACGGTTCCATCCGGTCGATAGGCGGTTGAGACGACGCTCTCGCCTTTGACTTCGATGACGCAGTAGTGGTTCACCCGCTCCCATTTGTCGCCTTCTATCGCGCCTTTTTTGGGGTCCGGATAGTAGAGAGGGGCGCCGCCGCCGCCGGAAACGATGAATGGGATTCCGTTGCGAATCGTTCGATAGTAGATATGGTCGTGGCCGTTGAATACGGCTCGAACGCCGTATCGCACGA
>JAYVOT010000489.1:0-6389 GCA_043757795.1 Chthonomonadaceae bacterium
TCAAGGCGCGAAAGCTTTCGCGCCTTGAATTCTCTCCTCCACGACACATTGCAAACTCCCGGATCGCTTTGAAAAATCAGTCAGCGGCTGTGCGTCGCGCATGTGCGTGCTTAAAAGAATAAAACACATGAATAAGAAAACAGTGGAAGACATCGAAGTCAAGGGCAAAAAAGTCCTCGTTCGAGTCGATTTCAACGTGCCTCAAGATGAAACAGGCAAGATCACGGACGACAACCGAATCGTCGCCGCCTTGCCGACTATCAAATATTTGATCGCTCATGGCGCGATCACGATTCTCGTTTCTCACCTTGGGCGTCCGAAGGGAGTTACCCCGAAGTACACTCTCGAACCCGTTTCCGAACATCTCGAACATCTTCTTGGCCAGCCGGTAGAGTTGTTGGACGAGGATTTCGGGGTGGATGTGGACACCTACGTTTCAGGTATGAAAGAGGGCGATGTCGTTCTGTTGGAAAACATTCGCTTCTATCCGGAAGAGGAGGCGAACGACCCTGAGTTCGCTAAGAAAATCGCCGGAATCGCGGAGTTGTACGTAAATGACGCCTTCGGAACGGCGCACAGGGCGCACGCGTCCACCGAGGGAGTAGCTCATATTTTGCCGGGAGTCGCCGGACTTCTGATGAAAAAAGAGCTGGACTATCTCGGCGGCGCGCTTGTCGAACCGAAACGTCCCTTTGTCGCTATTCTGGGCGGCGCAAAAGTCAAAGACAAAATCGGTGTCATCAAAGAGCTTCTCGGAAAAGTCGATACCCTGATAATCGGCGGCGGAATGGCGTACACATTTCTTAAAGCTCAAGGTCATGAGATAGGCAAATCGCTCCTAGACGAAAAGAACCTGGATTTCTGCCAAGAACTGCTTGCAACTTCCGGCGACAAAATCCTTCTGCCGACGGATGTCGTGATCACAAATCACAACCCTTTCGACGGCGGCGAAGAGAGTTGCGAAACGAAGATCGTCAAGATCAGCGAGATTCCGGCGGATTGGGAGGGGGCGGACATCGGGACTGAGACGATCATCAACTTCTCGAATGCCGTCAAAAACGCCGCGACCGTCATTTGGAACGGACCGATGGGGATTTTCGAGTTCTCCAAATTCGCAAACGGCACACGCGAAATGGCGAAGGCCCTCTCCGAGACGGATGCGATCACGATCATCGGCGGAGGAGACTCGGCCGCGGCGGTCGTGCAATTAGGATACGGAGACAAGATGACGCACATCTCCACAGGCGGGGGCGCTTCATTGGAGTTCCTCGAAGGCAAAGTTTTGCCGGGCGTCGCAGCCCTACAGAACAAGATTTAATATGGGCGCACACTGCCCGGTAAAGCGGCTAACCGCCCACAGTCCGGGCAACGAGTTGTCTAATTGAAAGACGTTCGCACCTGATTCCCTATTTAAACAGATCGGCCAATTTTCTTGTCGCTCGTCTCGAATTGACTTTCAGACGCTCGTATTTGGAACTTAATCCGGGATTGATAGGGAAGAATGAACTTGTGAGACTTTCAATCCTAACTCATGTTACGCAACTAACAAATCATTGTCTTAAAAACAACCTGCAAATGAATGGGCGCTCTTCGAACATGGGAAACGCCGAAGGCGCATTCATTCACTGCATCGTTGCAAATCGTCACATCGGGCAAGCCCTTTTCAAATTTGTGCTACCAGTGGGACACCCTTAGACCTACGAGATGTATTGCATCGTTGCCAATCGCCACGACTGGCGGGAAGCCCTTCGGGCGATAATTTAACCCGCAACTTTGGGAACCTCACCCCCGGGCTTCTCTTGCGTTGTATCTCCCGCGCTGCCTCCTGTGAGCGCTTGCATCGCGGGCCGCGCCAACAGCCTGTTGATCAGCGTTTGATTCGGTCTTTCGCCATTCAACGCTCGAATTTTTCGCCAACAAACCTCCGTAACAGGCGTCTGCGATCAACAGTCTATGCTTCGCCGCGCTTCCTTCAAGATAAGACCATAGCGAATTCATCGGGGTGCATGTCTGGAGATACCCACTCCGATTCGCAGGTTTTTCGAGGTCGACTTTCGCATCATAGGGGATCAGAAATCCCATCTCTCCGGTCGTAGGCAATTTTACCGTCTGTCCGTGTCCTACGAAGTAGATGAGCGCCCTTTCCTCGCTGTCCACCAAGTCGTCATTGGGAAGCAAAGACAGAGCCGCTTCGATATTCGATTTTGTCGCGTTCTCATTCAGCAAAATGGTGATTCTATTTGGAAGAAAACCGTAAGATTTGATCAGGATATCCCGCACATCTGTGGCGTCTTTCTCGGCATACTGCTGCCAATTTTCCTTTGGAAGATTCTGATATCTGTTAATTCCGATGATCGCATGCGAACTCGAATAGAAAGTTTTCCCGGCATGTTCGCCCTTTTGCGGATTCACTTCCTCTATTTTTCGATTTTGTCGTCCCCAGCATGTTCCGGAAAATCTCAGCATAGAAGCCAGCAAAATGCATGTCATATACTTGCACTGTTTCATTCAGGTCCCTCCTGCAATGCGACTGCCGACACTTCCGTAGTTGAGATACTATATCCTGAAGACGGTGCAAAAGCCTTTTTTTGACATTTTTTTCATTTCTGTGCGGTTTTTGATTTGATCGTACATTACATTGCGTATCATCACTACTGGACTTGCTCCATACTCAACATTACTATTAGGAGAAAGCGATGTGTAAAAACTATCTCGCGCTGCTCTCGGCGCTCTTTTTGCTGATCTCAGTCCGTTCAGCATTCGCCGACGGCTTGGTATTCGACTACAAAGATCCCAAAGAGATCAGTGCGGTCTCTCTCACTCTTGAATCTAAACTCGAGCCGATCTTCGGATTTGCGAAGGGCATCACCGGGAAAATGAAATTCGATCCGGCGAACCCCAAAGCTACAACTGGCAAAATCGCGGTCGATGTCAGCAGCATCGTGTTTGCGAATGATGGATACACCCAAACTGCCCGAAATTACGCTCTCGAGCAGGACAAATTCCCGCAGATTTTTTTCACCCTCAAAAAAGTGATTTCCGGAACGAAGCCTTCTCCCAATGTCTACAAAGGCATGGTGCTAGCCGATTTCACCTGTCATGGAATCACTGTTCCCATGATAGTTCCGGTGACTGCTAGCTACTTTCCTGGTCTAGCGAAAGAGAGAACGAATGGCAAGTACAACGGCGATGTTCTGGTCATTCGAAGCTCCTTCAACATTGATCGATCCAAGTTTGAAATTACAAAGGAGATTCCTGCCAGCATGGTAGGGGAAACGATCGAAGTGAGAGTCTCCTGTGTGGGCATTCACTACGCTCCCGGGCAAAAACTTCCTTTTGACGAAGTGAAGCCCAAACTTGCAGTGGAGAAGAAGACGACTGCGAACACCCTCTGGAAAATGGAGGTCGAAGACCGAGACAACCCGATGAAAGTCGAAGCTACTCTGAATCTGTCCTCCGATCCTCCCAAAATCGCGTTCGCCACGGTTGCAGGCTCGCTCGATGCGGACAACATTCGGATCGAAGGCAATAAAGCGAGTTTCCATCTTCCCAATAATCCGGTGGTAGGCGAAACAACGGGGTTCTTGCAATTGGATGGAGATCGATTTTCCGGCGAACTCTTGACGAAAGCGGGACCGCTCAAATTTCATAGTCGCCTCAAAACTGCATCTGATGATGCGTTTGCCCCGGTAACTCCCTCTGCGAGCAGCGGGATGGGAAAACGTTTCGCCGATTTGAAGCTGATCGAGGATGGGACAAATTGGAGTCTCTCGGAAAGGATGAAATATCATCATGTCCCGGCGGTTTCCATCGCTCGAATCGAAAATTTCAAAGTGGTCGAGACCCTCGCCTCCGGAGTTTCAAATGTCGAGACTGGAGAGTTCGTGGATGAGAACACTCTCTTCCAAGCAGGCGGAATGGGCAGTCCGCTTGTGAATCTGCTCGCTTTCAAACTCGCAGCACAAGGCAAGCTCGATCTTGACCGGGAGGTGAATTCTTACCTGAAGTCCTCTAAAATCCCCGAAAATGCTAACACCAAAAACCGAAAAGTGCGAGTTCTCGATCTGTTGAACGGAACGAGCGGTCTCACCCAGTATAAGTTTCGAGGTTATCGATATGGCTTAAAAGTTCCTTCGCTTACAGATCTGCTAAACGGACACGATCCAATTGAGATGGAACCGCTCGATGTCAAAAACGAACCGGGAACGAAATTTCAGGGCGGCGGAGTTCAACAGGCTGTCCTGCAACAGGTGATCGAAGACGCAACCGGCCTCCCACTGCCAACTCTTATGAATGAACTGATTTTCAAACCCTTCGGAATGAAATTCAGCCGATATGACGTACTGCCAACAGCCTCAGCCTCCCAAAAAGTCGCATTAGGGCACTACTCCACCGGCGAATTGATGCTGGACCTCGTGCATGCTTACCCCGCTTGCGGCGAGTCCGGACTATGGACGACAGCAGGCGATTTCGCGCTGGCGCTGTGTCAAATCCAGCTGATGCTTGTCGGAAAACCCAATCTCGTTCTCCCGGAAGAAAAGCGAGATCTGCTCAAGCTTGTCGATAATCCAAACTGGTTTCTCGGTCTAATCAAGCACGAGAACGGCGATTCCTATCACGGCGGCGACTCCTACGGCTTCTTTGCGAATCACAAAACGAACCTCGCAAATGGTTCCAGCGTGGTGGTTATGGCGAACCGAGTCTTCAGTTGGCAAATCAACAACGAGTTGATCTCTGCGATTCAAAAAAGAAATCCTGCGCCTGCTGGAACAGCAAACAAGTGACCCTTTCTTAGACTATTTCCATTTTACGAGAATAAAACAATGACTAATCTCGATAGCGCCCAAACTTCGCGGATGAGATTGAAAAGGGATGCCGAGCTGGTTTCTCTTTGCCTTGGGAGCGTCTCTCAAGAGGCTTTCAGCGAGCTTTGCCGACGCTACGCCAATCTCGTTTTTTCAATTTGCCTTCGGGAAATCGGGGATCGAACGCTGGCGGAGGATGCGGCGCAAGGAGTTTTTATACTCATGAGCCAAAAATTGAAAGACCTGAAAAGGTTGCAAACTCTGTCAGGATGGCTCTTTAACGCCTCCAGATATGTTTCCAATAATCTGCTCCGACAGGAGAGGCGACGAAAACTCGCCGAGGAGGGCGCTATGGCGGAAAAGATGTCCGAGGCTCGTTCGGAAAATCCGCTTTGGGATCAGATTGAACCTCATTTCCATCAAGCGCTCTCGAATCTCAAACCTGTTGACCGGGAGGCTGTTCTACTGCGCTTCGCGCAAGCTCAGAGTTTCGGGGAGGTGGGGGCGCAGTTGGGAGTGAGCGAGAACACAGCTCGAATGAGAGTGTCGCGCGCAGTGGAGAAGATCAGATCGACGCTTTCCAAGGCTGGCATCGCAGTTCCTTCTGCCATTCTTGCCGCCTTGCTTATCGAAAAGTCTGCAACCGCCTCGCCGACCGATTTAATTGCCAACCTTCCACCCCTGCTATTGAGCGCAATGCCTTCCGGTTCGATGAGTCCGCTACAGCAAGTCGTCAACGATTCTGCTCGACAAATGGCTTTTTCCAAACTCTTGATTCCAGCAATCGGCGTCACGGGTCTGTTGTTTGCAGGAGTTGGCGGCTCGCTCTATTCAGCCTCTCTTCCGGTTCGTCTAGATTTCTCGCATGGGATGTCAAAGTTGGAGTCTTTTGCTGGAAAATGGAGCGGAGAGATGCAGTATGAAGATTCTTCATCGAAACAGTTGCAGAAATATCGAACCGACCTGAACATCCATTTCGACTCCAAAAGTTCGAAGTTGATCATGGAGTCGGGCTATCCGGGAATCTCGCAGATAGACAAGTACTCGATCGCCTTGAATCGGATTACTGGGTCGGCATTTGTGAATAATATTGGCACTTACCCGTTGAACGCGATAGGCGAACTCTATCTCGCGCGAGATGGTTCAGCGCTTTTTTGGGGAAAGGAGCGCGGGACCGAGTCCGATTTGCGGGTTACTCTCACGCTGAAGGGGAACTCGCTGAATAAAACGGAAGAGTATCGTAAACCTGGCGAACGGAATTTTCATCTTCGGAATCGTTTTAGTCTGAAAAAATAGAGATCAACGGTTACTTTTCACTTCACCCCCTAACCCCATATGAGTTAACTTAAGCATTTTTACGAGATTTTTTGTTACATTAAGTGATGAAAACTTTACAGAATCCTCCCCGCCCTGGGAAGCTTTAGCAGAAAGGCTCCCAGACCATCGATTCGAAACTGCCCGTGAAACCAGAGCTTTTATTCGACCTAGAAAGATCAAGAACCCTGATGTATTGTTGAGGCTCACGCTTGGCTATGTAAAGGAAGATCTCTCACTCAAAAATACAGCAGCCCATGCAAATGAAGC
>JAYVOT010000490.1:0-1751 GCA_043757795.1 Chthonomonadaceae bacterium
ACATCT
Organism: Chthonomonadaceae bacterium; assembly: GCA_043757795.1. Classification (GTDB taxonomy): domain Bacteria; phylum Armatimonadota; class Chthonomonadetes; order Chthonomonadales; family Chthonomonadaceae; genus JAYVOT01. The sequence continues at coordinate 7 of JAYVOT010000490.1, forward strand.
TCTCGGCTGCTTCCGAGGCGACTCCCTGCGTGATGATCCCGCTCGCTTTGACTTGTGCGTAGTCTCGCACTCGTTTGAGCATTCTATTTGCAAGGCGGGGAGTGCCCCGGCTTCTACGCGCTATTTCCAATGAACCGCCGGGTTCGACTTGCACCTTCAAAATGTCAGCGGAGCGTCGAACAATCAACTCCAACTCTTCAACACTATAAAGTTCAAAACCATGATGAATCCCAAATCGATCTCGTAGCGGGGAGGAGACAAGTCCGGGTCGAGTTGTCGCTCCTACCAGGGTGAAATTAGGTAGATCAAGGCGCAACGTTCGTGCGGAAGGTCCCTTGCCGATGATGATGTCGAGTTTAAAGTCCTCCATCGCCGTGTACAACTTCTCTTCAACAACTCTATTCAAACGATGAATTTCGTCAATAAAAAAAATGCTGTGAGGCTCAAGACTGGAGAGAATCGCCGCGAGGTCTCCCGGTTTGTCCAGAGCGGGACCAGCAGTAATTCTTATCGAGACCTCCATCTCGTTCGCAATGATGTTGCTCAAGGTCGTCTTGCCTAACCCTGGAGGTCCGTACAAAAGTACGTGATCGAGAGCCTCCCCTCGCGCTTTCGCCGCTTCGATTCCAATTCCAAGATTCTGTCGCGCCTTCGGTTGCCCTATCATTTCGCGAAGACGTTTCGGTCTCAAAGAAAGCTCGCCTGTGTCTTCTGCAAGCTCTTCGGGCGAGACAAAGCGAGGCTCTTCATTCTCTTTTGAATCTTCATTCCCTGTTGGCATGAACAAACGCTCCGTCTCGCTTTGATTGAGGAGAAAGAGGCAATCTCAGCGCTCATTCTCGTAATAGAAACTCAGGTTTTCACAATCCTATTAATGGTGAATTATATCACAGATGTGTCTATTTGTCTACTATCGGAATGATTCGCGTGTTGGAAACACTCGAATCATGCAGGTATACTCATTGAAAGGTTTTGAACGCCTTTAAATCAATTTGCAAACCGGCAGGACTCTTATTTGATTACTTTAATCGGACTTGGGGCGGGAGATGCGGAGATGCTTTCGCGCGGGGCTGAACGCGCCTTGAGAACCGCTTCCAAACATCAGGAAAGGGGGACAGGACGCCTCTTCCTACGCACGCTCGTGCACCCCGTAGTGACTACTCTTGTGGAGTGGGGATTGAACTTCGAGTCTTTTGACGCGCTTTACGACGCTTCTCCTGATTTTGCGTCAGTCTACGAGACGATTGCTAACCGGGTGATAGACGTTGCAATAGACGCAAATCAAGTGCAGATTCCCATCGCATTCGCAGTTCCTGGACATCCTCTTTTTGCGGAGGACTCAGTTCGACAAATTCTCCAGTTAGCAAAAACGCGAGGAATCGAGACGCAAATCGTCTCGTCCGGCAGCTTTGTCGAGGCGGTGATGACTGCTGTCGGGGCATCGCTTGGCGATGGTTGCGATGTGCGCGACGCTCTGGCGCTAACTTTGCACGACGCCATTGGCGAAACGGGAAGTCGAATCTCAAGTCGAATTGATGTGACCCGCAACCTCATGCTCTATCAAGTTTTCGACAAAGCTTCCGCCTCTCACGCGAAACTCGCTTTGATGCGCGACTATCCGGACGATTGGGAAGTGGCGCTGATTCGATGGGCGGGCGTCCCCGACAAAGAAGTAATCAAAAGAGTTCCCCTGTTCCGTCTGGATCGAGAATTTGTCGACTATCTCACTTCAGTCTTCGTCCCGC
>JAYVOT010000491.1:0-6377 GCA_043757795.1 Chthonomonadaceae bacterium
GACGCCCACCTGATCGATCGGCTCCAGCAAGTCCATAGTCGCCTTCGCAGCTTCGATGGACATGTTGACTGTCGATGGAATCTCAAGGTCTTCAATCACGAGAGCGACGGCGCACGAGGGGATTCGCTTCTGCTTTTTGACCTCTAGCGAAACCGGGAGGACGTCTTCGATGGGAGTGCCTTTGTATCCGCCGGCTCCGTAGCTTCCCTCTCCCCCCACCATCCCGAACCCTATTCCGAAATCTCGACAGGAGACTTGCAGAGCGGTCATCTGCGGAAGAGAGAGGTCGCCGGCTCGCACATTGCTCAGAAAAACGCTGTCGTATTTTTGAAGGGCGGCGGCGGAGGTCGGCATAGCTCCGGGAGGCGCATACTCCACATTGATGTTTTGCCCTTTGAGAGCTGTCTGCAAAAAACCCGTGAGCGCAGGGCTGTCCGCCACGTAGAGGACGGTCGGCTTGCCCTTCACCCAGACGAACCCTTCCCCTCGATTGTTTTCCGCAATGGTGTCTTGCGGCGCATTGAGCGTAGCGGCGTATTTTGCGAACCCGGCTGAGTCGATGCTCTGATCGAAAACGACGACGTTCTTGCCGGCGTGCAACTCGACGGTTTTAGAGGGTCCGAGTTTCCCGTCTCGACTCAGCGCGACTGTGGCGGTCTGCGGCGTGAGCGAGGAGACGACGACTCGCACTGGAAACGGTTCGCCGATTTTCGCGCGTGCGGGCAGAACCAACTTGTCTATGAGGGCTTCTTTTTGCAGGGAGGCGGGCAGGGTGATCGTATCGAGGACGATGCGAGCCGCTGAAAGCTCCGGGGCTTCCGCAAGCGCGCGACCGGCGTTCTCGTTGCCGTCCGAAATAAGCACGATTCGCTTGCCGGAGTCGGAAGCGGTGGTGTCGAGTTCAGCTTTGGCTGTTCTGAGAGCCTGTTCGATGTTCGTCGCAGTGGTCATGCCGGGATCGACAATGCGAGAGGGGTCAAGCGGCTGACCGGGTTGCGACTGCGTATGCGGGTCTTGCGCAAAAGTGATGACTCCGACCTTATCAACCTGTCTTCGCCCTTTCGCCGCCTCTGCAATGTACTTCTCAATCACCTTTTTCTGATCTTCACGCACGCTTTTGGAGGAGTCCACTACGAAGACGACGGCGAGCGCATCTCCTTTTTTGACCCACTTCATCCCGGCGAGCGCAAACACGAGCATCGTCACGAGGAGGCAACGGAAGGCGAGGGCGATGTTTTTGCGAGTCGGACTCATGTCTGTGACGGAGTGAGCGTGAACCCACCAAAAATAGGGCAGACAGAGCAAAAGCAGCAACGCCGGAGGAGTGGCGAACTGAATGGGGGACGCGGAAATCAGGGATGATAGCCAGTTTTGCACGTCTTAGCCTCTCAAGATAGCGATAAAGAATGAAGAAAACATGAAGAATTCGCGTAGAAACGCAAAGAACCAGGACTCCCAGGGAGCCTTACTGTATCACTACGAGAGCCAGGGAGTCCAGGTTGCACTGTTTTTTGCAGCTTTTTGCCTTATTCTGCGCCCGCTATTCCAAATACTTCAAATTGTGATGCAACCCCGCCTCCGTCCAAACTCGCCTCGCCTCCTCCCGATACCATTCTTTCTCTTTTTCGAATCCTTCCGGACAGCAAAGCGAAAGGTCAAAGAGAGTAGCCCCTAAATCATGCTGATTTCCAATGTCTTGATAGATTACCATCGCGTCATTGAGTAGATCCCTGGCGGTTTCGGCAAACCCCAACCCATTTTCAACCATTCCGAGGCTCCGGAGACAGTTCGCCTGCCCGCTCGCGATCCCCGCCTCCCTGTAGATGCCCTGCGCCTCCCTCAACAGTCGTCTGGCTTCGGGATATTCGCCCTGCATGTATGCGATGTTTCCGAGGCTCTTGAGACAGTCCGCCTGCCCGCTCGCGCTTCCCGCCGCCCTGTAGATGCCCTGCGCCTCCGTCAACAGTTGCCTGGCTTCGGGATACTCGTCCTGCATTCGTGCGATGTCTCCGAGGCTCTGGAGACAGTCCGCCTGCCCGCTCGCGTTCCCCGCCGCTCTGTAGAGGCCCTGCGCCTCCGCCAACAGTCGTCTGGCTTCGGGATACTCGTCCTGCATGTATGCGATGTCTCCGAGGCTCCGGAGACAGTTCGCCTGCCCGCTCGTGTTTCCCGCCGCACTGTAGATGCCCTGCGCCTCCGTCAACAGTCGTCTGGCTTCTGGATTATCGCCCTGCATTCGTGCGATGTCTCCGAGGCTCCCGAGACAGTCCGCCTGCCCGCTCGCGTTCCCCGCCGCCCTGTAGATGGTCTGCGCCTCCGTCAACAGTCGCCTGGCTTCGGCGTTAGCGCCGAATTTTCGAAGGGGCCAATCCAGGCTTTCGACCAGTTCAAGGAAGTTTTTAGAGTCCCCGGATTGAAGCGCGAGGAAGGCGGCTCCCGCCGTGTTGCCGATTTCCCCAATGAGCGCTTCGACATTGTCCTTGACTTTTTCCAGGCTCTCGTCCGCATGATCTTGAACGAACTGTTTGTAGAATTCGATGTAAGAGTTGCAAATAACAGCATAGTCGTCGCGCGCTCTAAGGGTTTCGGCGGCGTACTCCTGAATCGAACGCATCATGAAGTACTTCGGTATTTTGGGGGCAAGGTCGAGGCGTAGCAGATTCGCCGCTCGTAATCGGTCGAGACGAAGTTGAATGTCGGGCAAACCGCAAGCCTGCGCCGCGATTTCAGCCTGAAAGCGATCGGCGAACAGTCCGACGCGGAGCAAGGCTTCCCATGCTTCCGCCCCGCCCTCATCCTCAAGCAACCTGTCGCGAGACCACTCGATGCAGAGGACGAGCGAGTTGTGGCGAGTTTGCAATCTATTCCCGCGTCGATGTCCTTGCTGGAGCGCAGCGAGTTGGCTAAGAGCCTTTGTTTCCAGCGTTCGAGCCATCTGTGAAAGGTTCCGATCTCTCGCCCAACTCGCCACCAACTCGATATTGAGGGGGTGTCCCTCCGTGTATTTTAGAACGGTTAGAAGATCGGGTTCTTGATCAGAAGTGATCAACCACTTAGGATTTGAACGAGTCGCCTGAGCAATGAAGAGTTTTCGCGACTCTTCCGCATTCATCTCCTCCATCTCGACAAAGACTTCGGTCTCGTCGTCCTTTGTTCTTTCCCGCCCGGTCAAGAGCAGGCTCACCTCGTCACACTCCGCCAGAAGATCGGTGAGAAAGTAGGCGGCTTCGTCGCAATCGACGGATTCCCAGTTGTCAAGAATCAGGAGACATCGGGAACTCCTCAAAGTTTCAATCACGCCTTTCGGAGTTCTGGCTCCTTCAGGCAGTTGAAAGACCTCCGCTATCGCCTGTGCTAGCGAATCTTTCGATTTGGCGCTCGTTTCCAGCGGAACGAAGTGGACTTTGCCGTCGAACAAGTGACAGGCTTTGACAGCGCAACTGAGTGCGAGCCGCGTCTTTCCCATTCCGCCAAACCCGTAGATCGTCACAAGTCGAACCGGCTGAAGGGCGATTTTCATCTCCGCAAATTTAGCGAAGACCTTCTCCTCCATCTCAGGGCGTTCGATGTACTTGTTCCGCTCGCCTTTGAACCAGCTCGGGAAATATCTGGCTCCCGGTTCTCCTCTCGATTCGGCGCCGTCCCACCGGAGTTCATAGATGGTTTGCTGCGTCTTGAAGTCCTTCAGGCGCCGGTATTTCCAGGGCGTCCATTCGTAAACGTCGGAGTTCGCCGCTTTATCATAAGCGTCTTCTGAGACGAGTATCTGCCCGCCGACACCGTCTTTCCCGATTCGAGAGCCGAGGTTCACCTGAAGGTTTTGATAGCCATCGGACTCTGAAGGAAAAACCTCTTTCTGCGCTCGATAGATTCCCATCCGGACTCGCACAAAATGCGGCTTTCCCGCTTCGTCGTTTCCGAATAAGGAAGGCGACCATTTTTGGGCGACCGAATCGAAATCATGCAGAGATTTTTGCATAGCGATAGCGCAGGCAAGGGCGTGCGTCGAATTTTGAAACGTGACAAGAAAGGCATCCCCGGCAGTCCCGACTTCCGTACCCTGGTTCTCTTTTATCGCCTCTCGGAACCTTCGATTGTGTTCGGAAATAAGGCGTTGGTACTCTTCATCGATCAAGTTAGAGGCTAAATCGGAAGTCGAACCTTCGATGTCGGTGTAGAGCGTGGTGATGAGTCCATCCGGCAATTGGGTTGATCGTGTCAAATTTTTATCCTTTTCTCGGATTTCCGGGTTCAGTTCTGATATCGAGAAATGAATTACCCGGCTCAAGGGCGTTTCGCCGAATGTCCTTTGGACGTAAAGCGTCCGAGGCACGGTTGCAATTTTGGTGCGGCGTGGAGCGCCGGGGGCGCCCTAACAAGACTCTTGCCTCCGAATCTTCCTCCCAAATTGGAGTTGGCTTTTCATCGCCGGCGGCGCGATTTCTACCCAACGCCCAACCTTCCTCAAAACTCGCTCGTCGTTCCTTTTTTCATCCCTCTCAGAGTCAGCTTCTCGATCATAGTCGCCTGCAACGCCTCTAAGCCGGGAACTGGGCTGATTGCGTCCGTTAAAAGCGTGATTTTTGCGACTTCCTCCGGCGTGAGAGCCTCAGCGAGATCGTAGAGCGTGTTGGCGACGCAGTGACTTCCCGCCTCGCCCGCGACGACGATTCGGTCGGCGAGTTTCAATGCCGCGATAAGATTCGAATTCGTTTGCGTAGAGAGGTCCTCCGGGTCAGGAACCTCCGCGCGAATCGCCGAGTAGTGTTCGGTAAAGGGATTTTCGCCTTTTGCAACAAAGTTTGCCGTCCCGAATTGTCGTTCCCAATTCAACAGCGCTTCGAAAAGAGGGGAGTAGACCGCTTGCCCGACGCTGCCGATGAGACAGTGCGGGGGCCAGATCGTGAGCAGGCGCTTGCCGTCAAACTCAAGCGAATGCACATAGGAGGAGGCTCGCGCCTGATGTCTCGAATCAGACGTTCGCCACAGCCCTCCCTCGATTTCCGGAGCGCGAATTTGAGTGAATGGCGTAGGATTCGCGCCATGTTCATTCTCCCAGAAAAGCGGATGAGCGATGTCACGGAGATGATGTGAATCGAGAGTGACATGAATCTCTTCAAAGACGTGGCCATTCCGACGCAGCAGTTCTGCGAGACGCAACATGTCTCCGTCCGCGCCGGGAACGTAGAGCGCGCCGGATGCGGGATCGCAAAAGTCGTTTTGCGGGTCTATAATTAGCAGAGCGGTTTTCAATGCTCGAAAGCCTCCTTCAAAAAGACGAGTTTCTCGCGGAGGGCGGGAACTTTCAATCCCTGTCCGGAAAACGGGCGTACTGCGAACCCGAGAACGCATTCGGGTTGGCGATCGCAGTCGCCCTCTGCAGAATGCCTGTTCTACTCCCAAATCGCTTCTATATCCCGCAATGAACGACCCGCCGGAACTTGGAATTCGCCTCGAAAAGCGACACTGAAATGAATCTTAGCGATAAATACTGAAAATTCATGAACTTAGAAGGAATCTTGTCCTTCCTTGTGAAAACTACCTATGTGAAATTGTATGCAACGCTTTGGTTTCGATTGGAAACGTTTGGACGCAATCGAAACAAGAAGCGTCTTTAAAAGGAGGACATTGGTGAAACATATGCGATCTATGTGGGGTGCGCTGATGATGATGGCGCTGGGACTGTTCGCTCTCGCGACTCCGATGACGGCGAAAGCTCAAGTCGAGACGATTCCGGATCTTGCGAAAGACTGGACCGTGCGCATCGGAATCTACGTTTTCAATCAGAACGGCACCGCAAACGCGGCCGGGCGAATCGGCATCAGCGGTCTGGTCGAGAGAACGATTTTCCACGCCGATAAATACGACGTCAACGTCGGCATCGGCTACAACGGCTATGATACGGTCTACAGCATACCCGTTGAAGGCGTCATTATCGCGCATCCCGGCAACATTCGATTCGGGCTTGGACTTGGATACTCTTTCAATAAAAGACCCGGCGGAAGCGGTTCGAATGGAACCGCTGTCACCCTCATCGGAGGGTATGAATTCGTTCATGGCAAAAATCCGTTGTCGGCGGAATTGAGATATTCCTTCATCGGCGGCTCCAGCAGTGAACTAGACGGATTGGGCTTGACGGTCGGAATTAAACTCTAACTCCAACATAAATCCTTCTTCGCCCCCTCGACTGCCCTCCGGAGAGATGTTGCGCCCCTTGCAATGTCTCTCCGAATTTATTTTTTGCGTTCAAATTCCCGCCTCGTTTGTTTCGCTTCCCCTCCATTGATCAAATAGTCGCTTTAGGAAAACAATAAAATGAACATCAACCGGAGACAATTGCTTAAAAATACTGCCGGCGCAACGCTCGCAGGAATAGG
>JAYVOT010000492.1:0-6362 GCA_043757795.1 Chthonomonadaceae bacterium
TCTCACATTGAAGGCGTATACCACGGACTTGAAAAATACTACGACGCCCCTAAACACGCCTACAACGCCTGGTTGAACTACCCCGGAAATAACGACAAATACTACGATGACAACGGATGGGCGGTCTGCATACTGGTTGAGGCGTACGAGGCGACCGGGAATCTTCGTTACCGGAATCGGGCGGATGAAATACAGACGAACTATCTTTACGGAGGATGGGACGGAAGCGGAAAGCCGGGCGGAGTGCGTTGGGGAACCGATCCGACGAAAGACGGGACTGCCGACAAGAACACGTGCTCAACCGCCTCGTCCGCCCTTGGAGCCTTGTCATTGGCGCGAGTCGGAGTGAAAAAAGAGCGAAACATCGCCTGGGCGAAGGAGGCGCTCAATTGGCTCTACCTGCATCTGAAGGATTCCGATGGTCTTTTTTTCGACGGTCTTCATGCGCCGGAATGGTCCATTCAAAAAACGAAATGGACGTACAACATGGGCGCTCCCATTCAAGCCTATGCGGAACTGTTCAAGCTGACAAAAGACAGGGAAAGCCTGCACCGAGCGAAGACGCTTGCGATCGCTGCGACGGACCGAACCAAAGCTCTCTATGATTCGATGCCGAGCAAGTTGGAGGAGAGATTCTATTCGGACTCGTCTTTCTTCGTTCCTTATCTCATAGACGGTCTCATGACGCTCTACAGGATAACGAAAGATAGAGCGCTTCTGACGGAGGCGAGGCGAAACGCCGACTACGCATACCGCTATGTTCGAGACCCCGTTGACGGCCTCTATTTTAGAAACTGGAGATTGTGGAGAATAGACGAGACCCGCTATCAACAATGGCGGGAACTCACCGGACAGGAGTTTCGCCTTGAAGCGGATGACAGCGAACGTTCGAAGGAGCGCAAATTTGAAAGCCTCCCTGTCGCCCAACGCCCTCTGACGAAAACCTTGCTGGCGAACGCAGGCGCAGCGCGAATATTCTGGCAGTTGGCGAGGGAATGAAAATACGGGGAGATGACAACCGCGAAATACGCGAAATACGCAAAATAAATGCGGATACATAAAGAAATACGAAATGCGGTTTACTGCGGAATTTGAAAATATATTTCGTTTTCAATACCTATTCCGTTTGAAATGCGGGTTTGCCCTCCTTTAGTATTCGTTTTTTTTGCGTAATTCGCGGTTATCCAAGCATTGAATCACGCAATTTCACGCCCTCACGGAGAGTTGAACTCCGGCCTTCCGGTTGACAACCGGATGTCCTGACCGCTGGACCATGAAGACTATTCGCACGCAAGCAAAAAATGCCCTCGGAGAGATTCGAACTCTCACTGTATGCGTTCTAAGCGCATCTCCTCTGCCAATTGGGATACAAAGGCGTTATCAAACGAATAAAGTCGGGGCGGCGAGAATCGAACGCGCTGCCTCCTTGTCCCGAACAAGGCCGTCTAACCGATGACTTACGCCCCGAAAACAACGTATGAAAAAACCTGATCGCGGAAGTTTTGATCAGGAGTTGGAATAAATCGCAATGTTTGCTTTCTATGTTTCAAACTAACCTGACAGAGGCGGCGGATCGACCGCACGATCCGAGAGGAGAATGCAGGACGACATTGCGGAGACGTGCGAGACGGACTCTCCCAAAAGATTGCGCAACGCTAAATGCGCGTCTCTTTCGTGTTCAACGCCGCATGCCTCTCTATTTTGGAGTATCCTATAATCACCTGTCATTTTTGATTCGATCCCGTTGAAATTCAATAAAGTGTTTTTTCGAGAGTTCCGCACGCATCAAGGCGAAACGTTTCTCTCTAAAACCTATGACCGGGAGCTTCGCCGGATAGTTGCAGGAACAGGCGTATATAAATAAAAAGCTGAAATCCTGTTTTCTTAAACTCATATTACTCACTCCGTAGGACGAAATGCCCCGGTGTTGAAATGAAAACAAACGGTTCGTGAGATTCAGGGTTTAGGCTGTCGGGGTTTGGAAGCGCTCTGCACTTAGACGGGGTTGAAATGAAAACACCCGGCACAAATTTGAAAAAAGGCTCTGCCCGATGTGACGATTCCCAAAGTTGCGGGTTGTATTATGTCCCGAAGGGCTTCCCGCCGAAGGCGCTACAGCGAAAAAGCTCTGCCCGTCGTGACGATTCGCAACGATGCAGTGAATAAAGACGCCTTCGGCGTTTCTCATGTCCGGAGAACGCCCGTTCATTTGCCGAGTGTTTTCAACAAACGGATTTGTTGGTAGCGTAATATGAGTTCTTAAAATGAGGCTTTCATCATGCGACTGAGATGTTTTTTATTCTGCATATCTCTTCTATGCCCGTCGATTTTGCACGCGCAGGGGAAGAGCGACCAAAAACCATCGGCTCCTAAACCCCCGACCATCGCCGTGCCTCCGTGAACCGGTTGACCCGGCGAAGGCCAGTTCCTCGGTTCGGGGGACATCACAAGACAGTGGCAATTTACGTTGCGCTATGCCGATACGCCTGAAAAGCGTCCTCGTTGGCGGTTCAATACCGCCTATCGAGTGACGACTCGCCTGCAGGTCGGCCTCGAATTCAATCTCGCCGTCGGAGAAATTACGCCGACCGCAAACTGGACTCTTTCTCCCCAAACGGAGCGCTGGCCGCTTGTGAATTTAGGCACATCCAGTGATCGCATCGGAACTCCGGAAGGAAAGCAAGCGTACTACCTTACGTTCGCAAAAGGAATCAGCGCTCTCCGCAGCGCTCCCTATTTCTCTATCAACTATTCCGAAACCGACAGGAAGTTCAATTTTCCTTTCGGCGTTAATGTCAGCCTTGCGCCGCATTGGGATTTCCTCCCGCTCTATGACGGCAACCGAACTCACCTGCTTCTGACCTACAAAGAGCGCGATTGGAATGTCTCTCTCATCGCCGTCTACCTGCGTCGTCCGGGCGTCAGCATAGGTTTCGCTTTTTAAAAAGGATTTTCAAACTTGAAAACACTGCAATTTCCGCTCACGCTCGCAACATTAACTTGCCTGTTGACAACCGCGATTGCGCAAAACACGCCGACTGACATCCCCAAAAAAGAGTTGCCGAAAAAAGCGCTTTGCGTAGTTTGTACTGCAAAAGGCGGCGGAGAGGAAGAGGAAAAGCCCGCTTCCGGCGTGCGATACAAAGGAACTTCCTATTACTTCTGCAAATCTTCCGAACTTATCGAGTTCAAGAAGGAGCCTGAAGCGTGGGTTCCGCTCCCTATTCCCCGTTCCGCCCCGGACTTCAAGCTGAAAACTCTTCTGGACAAAGAGGTGTCGAAGGACTCTTTTAAAGGAAAGATACTGCTCCTGGATTTCTGGGCGACGTGGTGCAAGCCCTGCGTCGCGACTATGCCTGAATTGCAAACTTTGCATGAAAAATACGCGGAAAAAGGATTGGCGATACTTGGAGTTTCAATAGACGAAAAAGGCGCAAAAGTTGTCAAGCCGTTCATCGCCAAACGCAAGTTCGCTTATCCCATCGCAATTGACGGGGGCGAAAATCCTGCATGGCAGGCGTACCGCGTCAAGGGAATACCTGCCATGTTTTTGATAGATCAAAAAGGACAAATCGTCAAACAGTGGCTCGGCAAGCCCGATAAGAAAGAAGTTGAAGAAGCCGTCTCGGAACTTCTGAAGTAGAAACTTCCTCTCCGTTCTCTCCCGGTTTTTAATAGAACCGGGAGTTTTTTTACGTGTCAGGAATCCATCCTCGCTTTTTTTATCCTATACCGTGGAAGCAGAGGGACGAACCGGAGATTATGAACCGCGAAACACGCGAAAAAATGCGCATTCAAAAAAGTAAATACTGGCAGAAGCATAGAGATGCCGCTCGCAAACCCTGAACCTCCTCTAACCCCGCCTTGAAAGGACGGCGGAGTCCGGAGTTCTCTTCCACAGGTCATCGTTAATTTACAAGTGGGAGATGCCCCGAATTCCTCTTATGCAAGGAGGGTTTGGTGCGAAGCGCCGGGGAGGTTTCGAATTCGTATTTTGTATCCCCTTTGTATCCGTATTTTTTTCGCGTATTTCGCGGTTTAATTCGTATTCCTGTATTTCGCAGTTTTCAATAGTCGATGCTCTTACCGTTAGTCGATGCTCTTACCGTTGAGAGGAGATATGAGGCGGATTTAAAATTATCGGTAAATTTTTTGCAAAAAGAAACTCTTAGCGACGACAGTTCGTATCCATAATTAGCACGAATATCAATATCGTGTCACCGAAATCCGCTATTTTCCATTAATGCCCTTTGAATTCGTTATGCTTAAGGAGTTTCTCATGCTTTCAACATCGAACGCCTGTTTTGAAAAATCCGTCCGCGACGCTCGTCGCTATGGTTTCACTCTGATCGAACTTCTCGTCGTCATCGCAATTATTGCGATCTTAGCGGCTATTCTTTTCCCTGTCTTCGCTCAAGCGCGCGAGAAAGCGCGTCAAACGTCCTGCCTCTCTAATCAACGTCAATTGGGAGTCGGAGCCAGGCTTTATATGGAAGATTTTGACGGAGCGCTCTATCACCACCACGAAGAATACGTCCTCGATGACGGCACGCAAGTCCCTTCGTTGCCATCCAGCTCCGACGGTTGCACAGGCGGCGGACACGGAAACAGCAATGCGGAGAAACCCTGGGCGATTTTCTTTCAGCCCTACCTGAAGAACAGGCAACTTCTCTTTTGCCCCTCGGACTCCACGCCGCACTCTCGCTTTCTGTCCACCACGATTCAAGACTACAACGGCGGCATTCAAGAGTTGGGAACGGAATGCAGCGTCAGCCCGACGGGCGAGCAGTGTTTGGCGGAAAAAAGCTCGCTCTCAATGTGGAGTTACCTCCTGAATTCGATTTTTACGCACAAATCTTGTCGTTATGTCACGGAAGGGGCGCTCCCCAGCTTCGCTACGGACCCCGTCCTAGGCGGTCTTGACAACCCCAATATTATCATGTTTTCAGAACGGAATTCGGAAGCGCTCGATGACTCTTCTTCGGATTTTTTCTACGTGCCGCAAGATGATTACGACACATGGCCCGGCGAAGCGGCGTTGGTTCGGTGGGGAAGCGGGGGCAGAGCGAATGAAGGATGGATCAAATATAACCGACATAATGGCGGTTCAAACTATGTCTACTACGACGGGCATGTGAAGTGGATGCGTTGGGGAAGAGCGAGAATCGACCAGTATCCTGATCACAAAGTTCGCTTCCCATTGGACAATCCTCCTCAATAACTGATGTTGCGCAGACCTGACGAGAAAATGATTTTTTCGAGAGTTGAATATCCCTGGCATGTTTGCGCTTTTGAATCTCAGGAATAAATTCCCGATCTATGCGGCGCTTCGCGCCGTATGTCTTTCGGACATGAGACGGACTGACCCGCCCATACTACTGCCATTCTTGTGCTAGTTCGTAGGGGCCGTTGCATGTTGAGCATAGTCCGGGCTTGAGTCTCGTGTGCGAAGCACGCACGGCGGAACGCCACCCAGACCGTGACTTTAGTCATGGGACTCTTGTCATAGCGCTTTTCAGTTTGCGTAACATGAGCTCTATAATTAGTTTGTTATACGCAGTCGACAAATGCGCGTGCTGAAAGCGCCCGGATCGCGCAATGCAAGAAGCGTTTTCGGCGCTCCTGCATCTGCGTGACGCTTGCTGGTTTTTGCCGGGTATTTCCAATACCCGGTTTTTTTCGCCGATGGCGACAGGATGGGATTGAAACTGCTCATACGTGAGGCATCGTCGATCTAGGCGATATCGACGCCGGTCGTCATTGGGACGAACTTGCCGTGTATCACGCCTTTTGCGCTGATGAGGCGATCCGCAATTGTCGCGACTTCGTCTTGAGGACCGCGAAGAACGATCACCTCCAGGCAATTTTCATGGGTCAGGTGGATGTGCATGGAGGCGATCGCAACCATGTGAGTATGGTGTTGAATTTCGATGAGATGTTCGCTCAACTGCCGCACGCCATGCTGGTAGACGAGAGTGACGACTCCCACTCTCTCGGTTTTTTGGTCTTTATTGTCGTTCCAGCGCATTTCGACAAGACTCTGACGGACGGCGTCTCGCACCGCTTCAGAACGACTGGGATAACTTCTTAACTCTTTCCACTCGTCCAACTGTTTCACTAATAGCGCAGGCATCGACACGCCGAACCGAACAAGGGAATCCTCTTTTTTAACTTCCGGATCCTCAGCCTCCGCTTCAAGAAATTCGTTTACCGGGTCAATCAATGGTATCTCCTCAAATTTTCTATCGCTTCATTTCTAAGGCAGGCGTCTTTCAGTATCTGTCCGGGAGATGCATATGAGGGTTTCGAATAGGAAAGAGCGTTTGAATGAGTTGAGAGGTCTCCTCGGTCGGCGGCTCATG
>JAYVOT010000493.1:0-1747 GCA_043757795.1 Chthonomonadaceae bacterium
GGGCGGCGTGGAGCGCCGGGGGCGCGCTTGAGAAGAACTTTCGGCTTAAGTTAGCGCATATTACCCACTACCCACTACCCACTACTGCTGTGCAGGATGAATAATGCGAAGACTTTCGAGGGCTTGCGCCACATCTCTCTGCACTCTGGGCGTGTAAGCGGCGGGCGAGGAGACCAGAGTCAGTGCGAGAGCTTTGCCGTAGGCAAGTATGCAATAGCGCTGGCGGACGAATTTATCGTTTTGCTCGCTGAGTCGCCAACCGCCCATTCCGTCGATTAAAAGGTTGAAAGGCTCTTTTGACTGAACCAATTGGGAAGCTTCAATGGCTGCATTTTGATCTTGATCGCTGCTTGAAATCTTTACGACGGCGCCTTCCGGCGTCGTCCAAACTCCGTTTTTGCCTACCCAACGTTTTGGAAGTCCGATGCTCCACCAGGGGTCTGCCATCTGCGGAGAGTAGGCAATTAAGGCCGGAAGACCGCTGACGTTTCTGTTTTGCCATTGCAATCCAGCCGAAAGTAAAGTAATGACTGTCAATAATGCAGTCGATAATTTAATTGCATAGGCGTTTATGCGTGAGGGAGGAACGACTTCCAAAGCGTCAGGAACCAGAAAGAGGGCGACAAACGCACCTCCGATCAGCCCTCCGATGTGGGCTGAATTATCGACTATCCCGCGCATAGAGTAGCCTAAGCCGAGGTTGAAGATCGTTATCATCCCCAATTGGCTCAAAATTTTATTGCGATTCGCGACTGGGATAATATCTCTAAACTTGATTGGAAAAACCAGACCCGCTCCTATCAAGCCGAAAAGCGCCCCGGACGCTCCCAGAGACTGAGTTGGGGAGAACGCATAACTACAGAGATTTCCAGCGATCCCTGCTCCCATGTAGATTAGAAAGAATTTGCGTGACCCGTATATTCTTTCTAAAGAGCCTCCCAGTTGCCAGAGTGAAAGACTGTTGACCAGCAAATGCACGAAGTTGCCGTGCAGGAAGATCGGAGTTACAAGTCGCCACCACTGTCCTTGTCGGATTAATTCGTTGTCTTTTGCGCCAAACTCTAGTGAAACCGACGACACGTCGCCTCCGCCGAAATGATACATTAAAGCGAAAATTAGGGCGATTAATCCAAGCATTCCGTAAGTGACATAGGGGGTTTGAGTAGGCGTTCGTTGAGGATCTTGATCCTCTTCACCCTCTTGTTCCCTCTCCATTTGAGAGGAATCGGAGTGCGGAGAGAGGCGTTGCCGATCTCTATCGGATGCCGATCGCGCAAGTCTATCAAGCGCTTGATTTGGATTGTTCATATTTGGGTGCAATAAAGCGTCCTTTAACTAATACGACGTCGACCTTCACTGAAATTACTCTTTCCACTTTCTCACTTCAACAACTGAATCCTGCATTCCAAGTTAAGAAACATGGTTGGAAAAGACCATTCGTGTTCGATGTTGTTGCAACGAAACTTGATTTAGGTCGAATATGTTGTATATTCGGGTAAAATTTGTACAATCATTTGGAAAATTCATCGGGCGCAAAAGCATTAGCCCAAAACTTTTATTTAATACGCTGATACATTAACCGGCATAATGATCGGTTTCTCGTAAGTGAACAGCAACGAAATGGAAATAGTGACTTGAGTTTAAGTACGATCTTTTCTATCTACTTGGTTCCTTTTCGGCGAAGAACCGGTTGAAACGTTCTGGGTGAAGTTTTTTGATTAAAAAATAGCCTCTAGTCAACATAAAT
>JAYVOT010000494.1:0-1746 GCA_043757795.1 Chthonomonadaceae bacterium
TGAGCTTTATTCGTTCTCGCTGCATTCCCGGCATCCGGTCAAAATGAAGCGCCTTTTGCGCTTTCTCAAGAACTCGGTACGAAACGTCCATCCCCAATATATCCGTGAACTGCCTGTCTTTGAGCAATAAAGCAAGCAGTCTGCCCTCCCCGCAACCGAGATCGAGAATTCGTTTCGCCCCGCTCTGCTTCAGAACAGCAAGAACCGCGCCGAGTCTTTGATCGTGCAGGCTTGTTTTCCGTTCGACAGCCGCCTCTTCTTGATCATTTGTCTCCGCAACCTCGTCGGGGTCGAGCGCCTCGTCCTGAATTAGTTGAGCGAGCGCGTCGCGAATAAGCGAACCGCGATGCTTCAGATATCTTTGGACAATCTGTTCGCGTTCCGGGTGCGAAGGAAGCCAACTTTCTCCCATTCGTATCAGTTTCTCCACCTCTTCGTCCCCGATGTAATAGTGCTTGTTTGCGTCAAGAACCGGAATCAAGACGTACAGATGCGACAACAACTCGGATAGGCGAACGTTTCCAGTCAATTTGAGAGAGTAATAGGCGCTGTCGCCCCATTCCGGGAAAGTGGCGTCAAGGGGAAAGTTCTCCGTAGCGACCTCATAGCCCAACGGTTCAAAGAGACTCCGCAAAAACCCCTCTCCGCTCCGGCAAGGAACGGCGCTGAGGGTCGCGACGAGCGGCAATGCGGTGTCTGCAAGCTCCTGATTCGCCTTGCAACGACCGCCGAGAGCGCTTCCGAAGACCTGCGCGATCGCGACGCTCAGAAACGAAGAGGCGACGTAGGGGCGATCGTTGACGTAGTTTGCGAGCGATCTCGCTTCGCCGTGCTTGCTCCGCACAAGCGCAACCGGATCGACATCGAGCAAAAGCGCCGCCGTGCATCGTTCAACTTCCGCCTCCGGATAGTACACGTGCGCTTGCCCAAACGAGAGATTGAAGGTTTGCGGACGCTCCGGGTTCTTGTGCAGAAGGTAGCCGAGGTCGGTCGCAGGCGAATGGGTGGAACTGATGGTTAGAAGCATGTAATCCTTTTTTGTCCTGGCAACTTGGGAAACGAACCGACAAAAGCGCCTGGCAATAAAACGAACGGCCTTCGGATTTGAGAGAGCTGAAAGCGATTCTTCTATTTTGATCTGACGGACAATTGGCGAGAAGCGCCTCCGAGAAGAATTTTGATGACCGGCTTTCGTTACGCGGATTAGCCGAATGCGATCCGGAGTTTGAAAACCACTTCAATTGGATGGGCGTCTTTCGGACGCGAGACCGATAAAGACGGCTTTTGCATCTTGTGAGAATCACAGGCGGCAGGACGCTGTCGAGCAAGGGAATTTATTCTTCAAACTTTCCGTGCCGAGGCTGAGAATTTATTTCCGACATTCAAGTTGAGACCGGGAGTTGATCGACTGAGAATTCACGTCGAACCGTGGAATTATTCAATGAGGTCTCACCGACAAATGCACGCTGTCATCTTAATTTGCTTGCCGAACATTGAGTAGAGTTGGAATTCCGGGCTATCCGGCGTCGCGTGAAAGGCATAAATTGCAAATTTTGCTGGTGGATTATCATGCGCAATACTCCAGAAACTTTTAGGGCATTTCATAGTTTGACATGAAGAGAGTTAGATTCGTATGCCACGATTTGCGCAGGGCTAGCGCATCTAAATTCCACTCGATAATATCTGCATCAGGTATGTATTGTCCCATCCAGCCAGCTTTCGCCTCGCTTTTATCCCCCGAATACA
>JAYVOT010000495.1:0-6344 GCA_043757795.1 Chthonomonadaceae bacterium
AACAGCCTTCGATCCCTCACAGGACCGGACGCGCGAGAAAAACTCGGAAAGCTCCCGGACGGCAGCTCGCCGGAGGTCCATTTCGGCGCGGAAAAAGGGTTGCGCGTCTTCGTCGTCGGCACGCTCTGCGGCGGAACTTGCAGCGGATTGGCGAGCGACTTCGGGTTTTTCGTTCAGAGCCTCACGGAGGAGCAAGAGCGAGTAGTCGGCTTCTTCACTCTGCCCAACCCAACTCTTTCGGTGGCGGAAAACGACAAAGCCAACCGCTTCAAAAAGAACGCCTATTGCGCGCTCGTCGAAATGAATCACTATTCTTTGCTTTCCGGAGTTGAAAAGGAGATCATCTCCTTTCCCGGCAGACCCTTCGACACGGACAAGCAACAGCCCTACGATCTGCCCTATCTCTCCATGCCTCGAACTTCAAGCGCAGAGAGCCTCCGTGAAATGGAAGGCGCTATCGCCGACCGAATTTTCCTGAACGCTTTCGTGCCCGCAACCGACCCGCAGGCGGATGCTATCAATGAGAGCATCGTAGATCGAGACGGCCATGCGCACGTCTTCTGCAGCTTCGGACTCGCGACTCTCGAATTTCCCGCGCAACAGGTCATCGAAGCCTGCTCTAAGAAGCTTGCCCTCTACACCCTCCGAAACTGGACGACGCGCGCCCTGCCGGATGCGCTTGCGGACGCAAGAATGCGCGATTTGGGCTTGACCTTCCCCCAACTTCGAGCGCAACTTCTGACTCTGGAGGGGACGAGCCTCGAAACGCGACTGAAGGATCAGGAAGCTGTGATACTCAACAGCGCCAAAACTTCCGACTCCGATTTTCAACGGGCGATAGGTCAGCTCCGCAACGCCTTCTCGAACACGGGAGTGGTGGATACTTCCTCTGCGCTCCGAGCCGGGATCGTCCGGCAGACTGTTGCGACCAATATTCCTTCCGTCGCGGTCGCGATTTATAATCAGGTTCAGAGTCACGTCGAGAACAACTTCCTGAACTTCGACGAGGGACCCGGCAGGCTTCGAGACACCCTCTCAAAGGCGCAGGCGCGACTCGAACAGCTCAAATCCACCGCGTTGAAAGACGTGAAATCCGACAGCGACAAAGTGGACGCGCTCTTAAAAGAGGCGAGTCAAACCCGTTCTTCTTTTATGAACCTGAAGAAGAAGCAGTTTGAGGCGGCGCTACAAAACCTTGGACGTGCGATCTCGCAAGAGATCGAGTCGCGAATGGACTATGAGGCGGTCCGGGGAGTAGTAGGTTACAGAGACTCGAATGACGCCGTTCCCGGAGTGGCGGAGCGCGCCCTGAAACGCCTCGAACCCGTAATGAAACGGTTGGACAACTTACGAACCCGCTTGACCGACACGCAACTCAAGCTCGAAAGAGACGTGAACTCCCTCACTGCCACGCTGCCCCATGTAAACGGGGTTCCGCTTTTCAATCCCGACATTCGGGAGGGAACGGTGCAACTCTCGTATCGGGACTGCCTGGAAAAGCTGAATAGCGACCCGACCGACGGTTGGGAAACGGCAGAGAAAAGGGAGGCCTCCGAGGCGCTGAGGGTGTGGGGAAGCGTCTCCAAAGCGCTCTTCCCCGGCGCGGACGACGACTGGTTGGGGCAGTCTTACCTCATCGGTTCAAACGCTCCGCCTTTGCCGAAAAACATTCAAGAAGCGCTCATTGAACGAACGTCGCAAAGTTTCAGGCGCCTCAGAACCGTCAATATCGTGGATCGTTGGAGGCAGTGGCCAAACCCGAACGACGAAGTGCAACGCGCGGGAGAAGCGCGAACCGTCTTTCTGGATATCGACGAAGCGCAGGTGATGCGGGGCGGCAGAAAAGCGGTTGCGAAGCGCGCTATCGCACTCGTTCCCTCCGGAAGCCACGAGGATTTAAGAGAGCAGATCAGCGGAAGAGCAGGAATAGACGATCTAAAGGAGTGTCCCGACCCTTACCGAGTCGTAATGATCGAAGAGAGATTCAGGTTTCCGCTCTACGCCGCTCTTTCCGTAGTCGGGGCTGCTAACAGTCTGGACAAAGCGGAGGACAACTCTTTCCCGACCTTCTTCACCCGAAACGACATCTTCTGGACAGGTCTTTCCGAAGACGCGAGCGCGAAGACGGAAGAGGCGCGAGAACTTGTCGTCGTCGGCTCTCTTCTAGGGCTGCTCACAATGAAGGGCGGACATCTTGTGATGCCCTGGACGCCGCGAAGACCGGGCGACTCACCTGAAAAGCGGCTTCCTTTCAGCCTTAGAGGGGCGGCTCGCGCGTTGGTTTTTGAGAGTTATGAGATCGTCAACATCGCGAACGCCAACTCTGGAAGTCCTGAAGCGCAAGATTTAAAGGGAATTATGCAGGTGCTGAAAGACCGCATCGCCAACAAGAGGCAGGCCGCAAAAGGCGAGAATGACTCGGATGTCGCGTTTATCAATCAGATGACGGACGCCTTCGACACAGGCTCGTACAACCCGATTCCCGGTTGGAGCGATCAAAGCGCCGCAAGCAGACTTTTTGAGCGCTACTGCGCGAGGGACAAAAATCTATATAGCGCATATGTCGCTAAATATCCGCCGGACGCCGCCCTCATAGACAGCATGAAGAGGTATCAGGGGCAAGCGCGATCCATAGGGGGAACCTATGATGCGGACGGTCTATACTGCACTGACCCAACTTGTTGCGGCAAAATCGGAGCGGATGAAGCGGACGCGGCTCGCAACGGTTGGCGGTGCTACATCAACCCGCAAAAACACGACTACGGCAGAATTTAAGGAGTCGCTTGATGGACTTTCTGAAAGCGACGACCTCTCTATTTCATTTCTACGTCCCGAATTCAGACGGGATTCTCCTGGTTATTCTCACCTGGGGAATTTTTTTCCTGGCGATTTCGGGGCTAATCCGGCACGGCTCGGCGCTTTCCAAAACGGAAAACGAACTCAAAGAGATCAAAAACGTTCCCGCGGAAGACACGTCTACCTTTTTCCCTAGCACGAATCTTGCTAAAGCGATCATTGGATTGAAAGCGGGCGTTATTCGGCGATACTCCGAAATGATGCACCTTCAGGGCGAGCTTGCCGATGTGGAAAAGCGGTCCCTATTGGACATCGCTTTCGAGGAGCTGCACGCCAAACTCGCGCTCCCCCGAAACGCTCCGAACCTGTGCATGCTCTCCGGACTAGCCGGAACGATCATCGGTTTGGCGATTGTCGTGAAGTCTCTTGGCCCGCAGATTTTGATCGCTGCGAACGCAGGATCGCCCCAAGAGATGGGACTACCCCTTGCGCATTCGATCGGAACGCTTGGAACCGCCTTCGCAAGCACATTGAACGGAATCACCGCCGCCGGAATCCTCTCCTATCTTATAGCAAGAGCGGAACGACGTCAGAATCTTCTTCAAAGTCAGGTGGAGGAGTGGGGACTGAGTCGCCTCTCCCCGCTGATTTTCCCCAAAACGCTTCAGTCCCAACTCAGTCAGTTGCAACAAAACGTCCTGACTGTCGGCAAGCTGATGGGCGAGGTAGGCGAATCGCTCAAGAGCGCCTCCGCCGGAATGAAAGCGCAGATAGAACGTTTCGAGGAATCGACGAAAGAATCTACGGCCTCTATCAAACAGTTCGAGGAGAACACCAAACAGGCTGCGCTCATCCTCGGCAAATCCGTCCTGACGATGGGCGATTTGCAAACTAAGGTTCATGAAACCTACACTTCTTTGATGCAGCGACACGATAAGGCGGAGGAAAACTTCCAAAAAAGAGTGGAGTCCGTCATCAATACGGTGGACAAAATGCAGTCCGGTTTCAACACGAATTCGACTTCGATCGTAGAGCGACTTCAATCCGCTGCAGAGAACTATGCAAAGAGCACGACCGCTTTTCAGGAGGCGAGCGTAAACTTTCAGAATATGAGCCGGCAGATCGGCGATGACGCTTACAAAGCCCTCGCGATGCGAGCGGATCAGTTCAATGACGCTCTACAGGCTCATAAGCAGTCCGTCATTCAAACGGAGGCAAGCGTTCGAGAATTGATGGCGCGCGTCGATCCCACCCTCGTGCCGAACGACAAATGGGAGAGTTTGCTTGCTTCGCTTGATCTGATTCAAGAAACAGTAGCCGCACTTTCGCCTCAACCGCCGCCACAAGAACCTTTAAAACATCTTCCGGGCGAACTTTCGAGATAGGAGACGCTTGAATGTCATCTCGTTACCGTTCGACACAGACTCTCAATCCTTACATCGCCCTCGCGGACATCCTCATAAATCTTGTTTTGATCCTTTTGCTGTTCATTCCTCTGATTCTTCTTGTGGGCACACGGGGATGGGATGAGGTCCTCTACAAGAAGTATCAGTTGCAGATGGAGGAGGCGGTGAACGAGAGGTTCTCGGCAGATCAACGCCCTGTGCGGGAGAACCGAAACGATGCGTCAGGCGAGCAGCGTTGGGTCTTCACAAAGGTTCGGATGTTCGATTCGGATTCGTCCGCTGACTTGCCGATTCTTTCACAGGAGGGCAAGAACTCTTTGAAGGCTTTCGCCTCCGCCTTAAACGCGCACCGCGACCCCAAAGACCGCATCTGGTGGCGCATCCGCGTCGAATCCCACGTCCCTCTTTCCAAGTCGCGCCCCACCCTGAACGACGAGGCGGAGAGCCTGAAGCTGACGGGAAAACGCGCAACCGCCGTCTCAGTGTTCCTCTTTGAGAAGTGCGGCATTCACCCCTGGGAACTCACGACCTCCGGCAGGGGCTATCAAGATCTGCGCGACCGGGAACGCAAATCTTCTCCGCAGAATGAGCGAATCGACCTGCTGGTGATCTCGCCTCCGCAAAGACGCGCCGCTACTCCCAATGTACGATAAATTTTCGTTTGATCAATGATTTACGGATTTACAAGATTCTGAGGCGGGAGTCTTGCGGTTTCTTGTTTGAACCATGATATCCATGATTAAGGGATTCGCATGATTCTGAGGCGGGAGTAGTACTGTTGGTTCGCATCATGAAAATCCTTTAATCATGGATATCATGGTTCAAACAGGAGATATGAGCGGCGCAATGTATGTCGCCCTCACAGGCGCTGGCGAGGAGGTTGGGTAGATGGCGTTGCTCGGCGGCTCTCCAAGAATGGCGACGGCAAAAGAGTTAGAGGAGTGCAGTCTGTTGGCTATGAGTAGGAGGGAGCCGATCGCTTATCTGGTGTTTTCAGCTCACGGATTGAAATCATTCCGTCCCTCCCGAAATCGTCAGCCGAGGCGCGCATTGTCGCATCAGGTTTTAATAAGGAGGGGTTAGCGATGCTGAAGGAAGAAGCGGACGCCAAAAAAAGACTCGAACTTTTGAAGGCGGTCGAACTGTTTCGGGACGTGCCGGAAGCGGCGCTCCGCGTTTTGGCGGAGAACAGCGCGCGCAGGAACTATCCGGCAAATACCGTCCTATTTCATCAGGGAGACCCCGGCGACGCGATGTATCTGGTTGTCAGCGGTTCGCTTCTGGTCGAGCAGGCGTATGAAAATAACAGCGGCTGGGGCGAACCTCGGGGGCGAGGTCAAATCATTGGCGAGATGGCGCTTCTGGATGGCGAAAAACGGATGGCGACCGTTCGAGTTCTAGAAGATGCACAGCTGTTGACGATACATCGTTATGTCTTTCAATCCGTGATGCACGACTCTCCAGACTTCGCTTCCGCGATCCTCGTGTGTCTGGCGCGTCGGTTGCGAGCCGCCTGGGGTCGGATACACTCCCTCCAACAGGAAGAACTGAACCTTCGAATTCAGGGTCGCCTGATCGAACTCGCCGAAAAACAGCTCCAAGAAAAACCTCTCGAACCCCTCTGCCTTCAGCTCAAGCAGGCTGAACTCGCAATAATGACCGGCGCCAATCCTCAGGAGGTTTCAAAAATGATCAAACCCCTCAAAGACAGCGGAATCATTGAGATTCGCCGTGGAAAAATCCTGATCCACGATTTCGACGCACTTCGAAAATGGCAGTGGAAATGAATTGGAGCGGGATGAAGTAGAACAGAAACTTGTCCAACTGATACCCTCGCCATAGGACAACGGATTGAAATCCTCTGCTAGGGGCGTGTCGCCGTGCCATAGAACACCCAAATGAATTTCTCTGCTAGGGGCGTGCCGCCGTGCCATAGAACAGCGGATTGAAATCCTCTGCTAGGGGCGTGCCGCCGTGCCGTGCTTCGCACTCAAATCCAATTGCGCTCACAGCTTGCTTTGAGTGCGAACTCGGTGTCTACGGCACGCGACATACCAGTGCGAAGCACGGCACAGCCGAAGGCTCCTAGCAGAGAAATTCATTTCGCTGCATCCTGCCAACAGGACTCCCACCCACACCTCT
>JAYVOT010000496.1:0-1743 GCA_043757795.1 Chthonomonadaceae bacterium
CAACATGGCAGTTCACTTGGTTGCGAGCGAGAAATAGGCGAATATCCGCAACCTCTTTCAAGAGAATGAATGGATTAGGTTATTTGACATTTTCGGCAGTTCGCCGGAGAAAGTTAGAACTAAATGGGAAAATTTTCCAACAAATTTGAAAATAACGCTGCCTGTCTAATGATTATGCCTCTGATTCTAAGCCTTTTGATCGCGATGTTCTCTCAGTCCGTAGCCGCGCAACCGGCGACCAACAAACAAAACTCTTCCGAAACGAAGACTAACGCTCCGGGCCAAGCGCTCCGCGTGCAAAGAGTCGAGTTCAAGATGAAAAGCGGAGGAGTTCTGGAAAAGGTTAACACGATCACTCGTCAACTTGTGGAGTGGAGCGCAAAAAAACCGAATGCAATCAAAGTCATGCCGAAAGGTCTGGTCTCGCCTCTTTTCGGAGTGTTGAAAATTGGACCGAAAGAGAAAATCTCCGAATTCCAAATCGTTCTCGATGCGCCGACCGGAAAACCATCGCGGCTTTTTATTGATTTCAATCGAAATGGAGACCTCACCGACGACCCCAAACCAAACTGGACTCATCAACAGTACGATGCGGGCGAAGACAAAAAATGTTGGCTCTCCTCCGGCTCCGTCTTATTGCCCGTTAGTTATGGAAAGAAAACAGTTTCTATCAATTTGAAGTTGTCTCGATATGACACGACTGAGCCGGAACGCATGTCCCTCTTCCTGCCTTTGATTTGCACGGCGGACTACGCGACTGAAGGCGAACTCAAGTTCGGAGACAAAACCGTTCATGCGTTATTGACCGACAATCGGAGCGGAGGGGATTTTCGAGGAACCGGAATTCCCGGAAGCACAGGAGTTTATCTATGGCTCGATAGGAATTCAGACGGGAAGATGGATTTGCGCGGGGAAAACTACGAATCAAGTTTGCCGTTCAATATCGGCGGCGTGACTTATGAACTGAAAAACATGTCTCCGGACGGCACGAGTTTTGATCTTGCGATCTCTTCGAAATCGGTTCCTGAAATTTTGCCTCCGCCTGACCTTAGCCTCGGCAAGCCTGCGCTTCCTTTCATAAAAACGGCTATGGACGGACGTTCAATCCGATTTCCGCAAGATTACAAAGGCAAGAAGGTTCTGCTCTATTTTTGGGCGACGTGGTGCGGCGACTGCCAACGCGAGATTCCGGGAGTAGTAAGCGCTTATAAGAAATTCCGCAACCAGGGGCTGGAGATTTTGGGAGTCACAGTTCAGCATCCGAACGACGCTGAAGAGGTGGCCGGGTTTGTGAAATCGCGCGAGATTGAATGGGCGAACGTTTTTGAAGGGGACATGTGGAGCGGAGAACTGTCGCAACTCTACAACGTCTTGCATACGCCCACTCCCTATCTCGTGGATGGAGACACGGGAGAGATTCTCTCTTCCGGTCTGGAACTTGTGGGGGATCGCCTTGAAGGGACCTTGAAGAAAAAACTTGCCCGTTAAACGTTGTTTTTGAAACAACATAGCGAGACGACCGCTTCCTCGCAAAATTCAACGCAAGGCGAGGACGAGGTTACGCCTCTGATATTTTCAGACTTTTCTTTCGCCTGGAATGCGTTTAATGCGCCGAATATGGAGCGTGCCGTTCACGATTCTCAAGACGCCGAACAGTAAGAATATCGCCCCCACCCAGAGCATAAACGCTGCGTTTGGTCCTGCGAAAGCTCCGAAAACGAGTCCCGGCTTCAGCAACATTGC
>JAYVOT010000497.1:0-1743 GCA_043757795.1 Chthonomonadaceae bacterium
AAAAATTCTCCCGAAGCTAAACGCTAGCGACTCCGAACTGTTGAACAGAGATCAAAGACAAGCATTAAGGAATCAATTGCTTTTGAAACGACTTGCGAATAACTCCGCCTACGTCGAGTTTCAACTTGCTGTTCTAAAGGCTTATGAGCAAATCGGCGGGGCTGAAGACAAAGCAGTCGTTCATAATCTTGCAAGTAAACAGTTCTTTAATGTCAGGGTGAGAGAAGCGGCGAAAAGCTGTTTGCCCTACCTTGAAATTCGTATAGCCGAAGAGCAAGAGCGTCACCAGCTTCTTCGCGCTTCCAGTTACGCCACTTTAGAAACGGATGAACTATTGCGACCTGCGAAAGGTTCCAACGACGCCAATCCTAATACTTTGCTTCGCCCATCAGACGAGGTTGAAAAGCGATGACGCAATTCAAGTCCGGACGCAAAAAACCGATTGAGCGCGGTCAACCGCTGTTTCAGGAAGATTGGCAAAAAAAGGAGTGGGAAGCAAACAAAAGCGCTCGTCAAGAAATAATTCTGACTGAAGAAGAGATAAAGCTCGACCTTTTGCAAGAGTATGAAAATGAGAAGAAGAAGCGGACTGCGAGAATTCTCAAAACCGTCGGAGCGTTTGCTATTTTATTTCCTACGTCGATCGCTATTGGATCCTTACTCCGCTTTCCGATCATAGTCGCCATTTCATCCAGCGTCTTCGGCTCGTTCACCGTAGCATTCGCTATTTCGGAGAGTCAGAAAAAAACGATGTCCGAACTAACGATCATCGAGGATATAAAGGTTGTCGGCGCCCTCTGTGAAATCCTCGACTCGGATATTTTGGAGTTCAAACTGCAAGCCGGATTCTCGCTTGCCAAACTGCTTCCACGATTGACAGCAAACGACGCCCGTCTGTTGCGAAAAAAGCACAAAGAGGTTTTGCGGCGTCAACTGGCAAGACGAATGGGACTCTACGATCCAAACTTTTTTAAGTTGCAGATTTCAATTCTGAAAGCGTTTGAACAGATTGGCGAGAAGGATGATCTCGAATTGGTTGAAAGTCTAGTCGACCCGGCTCAGCACGTTTTCGATTCGCGAGTCAGGGAGGCCGCACTTGAATGCCTTCCCTATCTTCGTGCGAGGGTTGCAGACATGGATGCTAAAAATATCTTGCTCAGAGCTTCAAGTTCTACCACCTTAGGCACATCGGAACTTCTGCGCCCGGCGAAAAGCGAGGAAGATTCGAATCCTAGTACGCTTTTACGTCCAAGCGAAAAGGACGGGACATCTCAGGTTTTCGATGTTCTCTAGATTTTTCTAAATCGTTGTGACAGCCTCAAGTATTGAAAAGGGAGAAATGCTCTCCCGCAGAATCGCAATTGCGAAGCGGACCTACCCGTAGTGACTGTAAACCACCTTGCGACACTCCCCTCCGCAGGACGTCCGGCACAGAGCGCCTCATAGAGGAGTTTTTCAGAGTTTGCGTCGCTCGTGACGATTGACAACGATGCGCTACGTCTCATCGATCCGAGGCGTAGCCTCGCGAAATACTGGATTTAAGTTTTTGCTTGATTGGATGATTCCGTAGAGGTTGAACAGCGTTGGTCTCGCGTCCATAGGACGCCCATGCGTGTGCCGGGTGTTTTCAACACCCGGATTTGCGTACTGCGGAGCATGGGAGCTTTACTTAAAAGGATGAGGCGAAACTAGTTTATCAACTTCTTGATAATTACTGTGGCGTTGTGGCCGCCGAAGCCGAAG
>JAYVOT010000498.1:0-6341 GCA_043757795.1 Chthonomonadaceae bacterium
CCCATTCATTTGCCGGGTGTTTTCTACACGTGGATTTGTTGGTTGCGTAATATGAGTTATTTACTGTTGAGTCGTAAAGAGTAATAGACAAGCATCAGAGGATAATTGTCTCTGCGGAGGTTAAGGCGAAGTTCCAACAAAGTAGGCAAGAGGAGCTTGTTGGGTTTCACTGCTTGCGGAGTCCGATCCGTTTATGCAAGATAGGCGGATTGTTTCTATCGAGACTCGGACTCAACGATTTGATGTTATAATGAACTGTTCGTCAAATTAGAGTTTCGCGATAGAGAGGTCGAAACGCCAAAATGTCAATCTACGATTAAGGGGCGGATGCAATGAAATTCTTGGAACGTCCGAATTCCACCCATAAGTTAAGGATAGCATGTGAGTTGTCTGCGCTAATTTTCATGCTTCTGATTCCGCAGATTACAGCCGAAAGTCAGCCTATCCCGACAAGTGAGTTGCGAATTGCAGCCGCTTCGGACTTGACGAAGCCTCTGCGCGAAATCGCCGACAAATATGAAAAAGCGACGGGAAAGAAAGTCGTGTTGATCTTCGGTTCATCCGGACTACTGAAGAAGCAGATCGAAAACGGCGCGCCTTTCGACGTGTTTGCCTCCGCAAACGAAGCCTACGTAGATCAACTCATCGTCGCAAAACACGCTCTGCCGGAGACGAAAACGCTCTACGCGATCGGGCATATCGGGATCTGGACTCGCTTGAAAGGAAACCTGCCGAAAGGATTGGAGGGTCTCCTCTCTCCGAAATACAGCAAGATCGCGATTGCGAACCCTGAGACTGCGCCCTATGGCAAAGCGGCGAAAGAGGCGATGCTCAAAGCCAAAATATGGGAAACTCTCATGCCGAAGCTTGTCTACGGCGAGAACGTCTTGCAGGCGTTTCAGTTCGCCAAAAGCGGAAATGCGGACGCCGCCTTTGTCAGTCAGTCCAGCGCATTTGAAACGGACGGAGGATTTTTATTGTTGTCTGAGAAACTGTCTCCCGCCCTAAGACAGTCTGCAGCGATTCTGGCGGCCTCCAAACAGCCGGAAGTTGCGAAGAACTTTCTTGTCTTTCTGACGGGAAAAGAGGGACAGAGCGTTCTGAAAAAGTACGGCATGTCTCTTCCTACTCGCCCCTCCCTCCCCAAAAAAGGGAGATGACCCATCGACCTTGTTCCGCTCATTCTCTCCTTGCGCGTCGCAGGTTGCGCCACAATGCTTTCGTTCCTGATCGGAGCGCCGATCGGCTATCTGCTAGCCAGAAAGCGATTCCCCGGAAGGTCGCTTCTTGAAGGGACGATCCTGCTCCCTCTCGTTTTGCCTCCGACAGTTTTGGGCTACTACCTGCTTGTGACTTTCGGCAAAACCGGGCGCCTCGCCGAACTTTTTCAACGCCTCACGAATCACGAGATGCCGCAAATCGCCTTCACCTGGCAAGGCGCAACCCTCGCCGCCTGCCTTGTGAGCGTCCCGTTGTTGATTCGCTCCGTACAGACCGCTTTTTCCGAGATAGAGAGCGACCTGATAGACTCCGCCCGCGTTCAAGGCGCGAACGAATGGCAGGTGTTTCGCTTCCTGATTCTCCCCCTCTCCCTGCGCTCCGTGATCTCCGGCATCGGACTCTCATTCGCTCGCGCTCTCGGAGATTTCGGAGCGACTCTCATGATCGGGGGCAGCATTCCCGGCGAAACTCGCACGCTGCCCCTCGCTGTCTATGACGCAGTCAATTCCGGAGAAGACCGCCTCGCGCTCGTCTATGTCCTGATTCTATCAGGAGTTTGCCTCATTTTCTCCATCCTCGCCTCACAACTCACCCCCCGTTATGAAAGGTGATCGGTTGACTTTGAGGGCAGGTAGAACGTATAATGAGAGGAAGAAAAGACAACTTAAACGCCTCATGCCCTCCCTATGACAAAGGCGAACACTATTCCGAAAGCGAGATCCCTTTTGCGAACTCTATATACTTCCGAAGTCGGCTTGGAGGCAGTTCACGCCGCAGTTCGCCGGACAACGCTTCAAGACAACCCGACAGTAGAAGCGACAGTCAAAGGAATCGTCGAAAGAGTCCGCAACGAAGGCGATTCCGTGTTGATGGAGTTGTCGCAAAAATTCGACTCTCCAGTTCAAACGAGACTCGAAATTCCCTATTCGGAGTGGGACGACGCCGAGGCGGACATCGCTGACGACGTTCGATTTGCGATCGTGGAAGCCGCAGCGAACATTCGCGCTTTTCATGAGAAGCAGTTGCGACAGAGTTGGATGGACGCGCAACCGGATAAAATAACCGGGCAGTTGGTGCGCCCATTGCAACGCGTCGGGTTCTACGTACCGGGCGGAACCGCTTGCTATCCGAGCAGCTTGCTAATGACCGTGATTCCGGCGCGAGTCGCTGGCGTTTCCGAGATTATTCTATGCACTCCGGCGCAGGCAAATGGCACGGTACTTCCTGAGATGCTTTTCGCGGCGAGAATGGCGGGGGTCAGCCGAATTTTCATGGTCGGCGGAGCGCAAGCAGTCGCTGCGATGGCGTTCGGGACGGAGACGATCCCGGCTGTGGATAAGATCGTCGGTCCCGGCAACATCTATGTGAACATCGCAAAGAAAACGCTCTGGGGTCAGGTGGACATAGACATGCTTGCAGGTCCGAGCGAAGTCTGCGTCATAGCCGATGAGTTCGCCAACCCGAAATTTGCGGCCCTCGATATGCTGACGCAGGCGGAACACGATGTTGAAGCGGCCGCCTACCTCATCACTCCTTGTGAAAAACTGGCAAAAGCCGTCGAGCTCGAGATTGAAACTCAATTGAAGACTCTTCCCCGCCGAGAAATTTTAAAAGAAGCTCTGGAGCGGCAAGGAGCGATCATCATCACAAACTCGTTGAGAGAGGCTTATGAGGTCGCGAACGTTTGCGCCCCGGAACACCTCACCCTGATGATTAGAGAGCCTTTCGCCGCGTTAGGACACATTCGGAATGCAGGCGCCATTCTCCTGGGAGACTTCTCCCCGCAAACGCTCGGCGACTACCTTGCCGGACCAAGTCACACATTGCCGACAAGCGGAACGGCGAGATTCGCTTCTCCTCTTAATGTAGATACTTTTCTGAAAAAGACGAGCGTCATTTACTATACTGCGAACGCCCTGAACGAGGTCTCCGATTCGCTTGTGGCTTTCGCACGTAGAGAGGGATTCGAAGCGCATGTAGAAGCGGCGCTAGCAAGAAAGAACGACAAATGGCGAGGCTAAAAACCGCGAAAAAGGGAGAATGAGAACCGCATTTGTCTTTACGTTGTTGGAATATTTTATTGGGAGGCGGTTTTGCCAGACAAAAGATGCGCAGAGGTGGCGCGTAAGACGAACGAGACGGATATCCGTCTCACTCTTGACCTTGACGGAAGCGGGGAGAGCCGAATTGAAACCGGGGTTGGTTTCTTCGATCACATGCTCACGCACATCGCAAAGCACGGACTTTTTGACTTGAACGTCGCTGTGACCGGAGACCTTCACATCGACGATCATCACACAGTGGAGGATGTCGGGATCGCGCTTGGGAAAGCCTTTGCTGAGGCGTTAGGGGATAGGGCGGGAATCGTTCGCGTAGGGAACGTCTCGGTTCCGATGGACGAGGCGCTGGTCTATTGCGCCATCGACATTAGCGGGCGCGGTTTTCTCGCTTGCGACCTCGTTTACCCGACGCCCAAACTTGGCGACTTCACGACTGAGTTGGTTCCCGAGTTCTTCAGAGCGGTTGCCATGAACGCGGGTTGGACAGTCCATCTCAAACAGTGGGAAGGAACGAATACGCATCATATTATAGAATCCGCCTTCAAAGCCTTCGGCAGAGCGGCGGCCCAATCCGTGAAGCTAGATCCGAGGGTGAAGGGAATACCTTCGACGAAAGGCGTGCTGTAGAGAAGGTCTCGCTCTCCGGGCGCTGACATTATCCCGAAATTGTAAACAAGCGACCTGAGGGGGCAACTGCCTAGAACGCTCCCGCGTCCGAAGGACGCCCATTCACCTGACGGGTACTTTTAGTACCCGGAACGAACAAGATTCAAAATACGCCTTCGGCTCTCTCACATCTGAAAGACGCTTAATTTTTCCTGCCGGGCTCTGTTGGAACCCGGAATGGACAGATAATTTCAGTACCCGAATCGCATTGGAAAACAGAGATATGATTGCAATTATAGACTACGGCATGGCGAACTTGAGGAGCGTGGAACGCGCGCTGATTGCGATCGGGGGAGACCCGCTGATAACAGGCGACCCCGAAGTCGTCGCGAAGGCGGATCACGTGATCTTGCCGGGAGTCGGCGCTTTTTGCGCCTGCATGTCGAATTTGAACGACAGAGGGCTTAGCGATTCTGTCAGGCAGGCAATCAGCAGCGGGAAGCCGTTTCTGGGAATCTGCGTCGGCTTGCAAATGCTCTTCGACAGCAGTTCGGAGATGGGCGCGTCGCCGGGACTAAAGCAGTTTCCGGGACGAGTGATAAAATTCTTCGAGGACGAACGTCCTGTCTCGACCGAAAACTTAAAAGTGCCGCATATTGGGTGGAATACGCTTTCGGTAAACCCGAAATCCAGGCTGCTCGCAGGGCTGAAAGACGGAGATCGAGTCTATTTCGTTCACTCGTATTATCCGGTTCCGGCGGATAACTCTTTCGTCGCAGCGACGAGCGACTACGGCATAGAATTCTGTTGCGCCGTGGAGCGGGGGAACGTGGCGGCGACGCAGTTTCATCCGGAAAAAAGCGGCGCTGTCGGTTTGCAAATTTTACGAAACTTTATTGGCTGGCAAACAGTAGTATCAGCATAGAAAGCGGGATTTCGCATGGATATCTATCCTGCCATCGATATGAAGGGCGGAAAAGCCGTTCGTCTCATTCAAGGACAATTTGAACAGGTCACAACCTACTCCGAAGACCCGCTGAAAGTGGCGGAACGTTGGCAAGCGGAAGGCGCGAAATGGCTGCATATCGTCGATCTCGACGGCGCACGCACCGGTAGCCCAAACGTTCAAAATATTGAAATTCTACAGCGAATCGTCCGACATATCAATCTTCCAATTCAGTTCGGAGGCGGAGTGCGAAACGCCGAAGTTGCGGATCGAATGCTGAATCTCGGCGTGTCGCGTTGCGTGGTGGGCACTGCCGTCGCAAAAGACCCAAAACTTGCGGAAAGTTTATTCTCCGTCTTTGGGGATAAAATCGCTGTGGGAGTGGACGCGAGAGACGGAATGGTTGCGATTCAGGGTTGGCAAGAACATATCGGCGAACACGCCAACGACTTCGTCGTGAGAATGGCGGGGCTAGGTGCGAAACGCTTCATTTTTACCGACATCGCTCGAGACGGAATGCTTTCCGGAATCAACGCCGTATCGCTTGCGCAAGTTGCATGCGCCGTCCCGGGGGGAGCGATCATCGCTTCCGGCGGAGTCGCGACGATTGAAGACGTTGTGCATTTGAAAAAGTTGCGCGCTTCCAACTGCCCCAATATAGATGGCGTCATTATAGGCAAGGCTCTCTACACGGGCGGAGTCTCGCTGGCGGAGGCGATTAATCTGGCATCCGCTATTTGAATTGAAAGGTTGAAAAGTCATGGGATTTGGTGAAACTCTGGTTTCGGTGTGCGGAGTAGTGTCCGTGTTCGGCGCTCCTGTTCTCGTCGTGCAAGCGATTTTGCGACACAAGCAACGAATGCGCGAACTTGACAGAGGTCTTTCGCCTGCCTCGGATTCTAACCTCCGTCTCGAGGTCGAAACGCTTCGGCAAGAGTTGCGCCGACTTCGAGACACTACTTCCCAATATGACGTTAGCTTCGACACTGCTCTGCAGAATATGGAACGAAAATACGAAACCCTCGAACGCAAGCTAGAGTCCAATCAGAGACAGTACGACCACGAGATTCGTGTCGGCAGATAAAACAGGAGTTTTGAAAAATGCACGAATTAGCGAATTCTCTCGTACCTGCAATGATCTTTGCGATCCCGATCGTGGCGATTTGGACTCGACATCAGAGGAAGATGGCTGAAATTCAGGCGATGCGGGGTCCTCAGGTCGATCTCAATATGCAAACGGAGTTGCAGGCGTTGCGAAATGAAGTGCGTTCCCTGCGCGATACTACGATGCAATATGACCTCAGCTTCGATACTGCCCTCCAAAATATGGAGAGGAAACACGAAGGACTGGAGCGAAAAGTACAGAATATGCAGCATGACTCGGTGTCGGAACTCATCAATCGAAGGTAGAGCGCTCATGCCGTTCCGAACTTGAGAGGATTAATTTCAGTATTATGCATACCATTAAAGAGATTGTGATTGCGCTAATACCTATGGTGGCCGTCCTT